>JBDUBN010000318.1:0-3603 GCA_040004085.1 Novosphingobium sp. | reverse complement strand
ATGGACCAGACCATGATGCTGCTGGCCGACGCGAAGAAGATGGTTGAGGAAATCGTCAAGGCAATTCAGCACTGATGCGGCGTTTCGCGATTGCCCTTATTTTCGTAGCGACCAGCGGCTGCGTGCAGGACATCAAGGAAAGCCGCGTGCGCTCTGCGCTGGTGGACGGCGGCCTGTCAGACGAACTGGCGGGCTGCATGGCCCACCGCATGGCGCAAAAGCTGACGATCAAGCAGTTGCGCGGCTTGCAAAAACTAAACCGCGCGCCGCGCCACTCGATTGCTGAATTCGTCATCGCGCTGCGCCAGAACGGCGACGCCGATGCGGTCGAAGTGACGCTCAGTTCGGCTGCGCTGTGCAAGACCGGGTTTATCCGCTGAGCAATTGATCGGCGTAACGTTTTGCACCCCCGACAGACCGAGTCCGGCCATGGCTGGACGCGCCGCTCCGGCTTGCGTAGTGCCGCAGTGCAGCGACCATAGTTGCGTGGAAGTCCGCGCTGTCCGGGGAGTATCGAGCATTGCGCAAACTTGGCCTGATCGGCGGCATGAGCTGGCTATCGACCCGTACCTATTACGAACACCTCAACCGGCTGGTACAGGCCAAGGCTGGTCCGCGCTCGTCTGCGCCGCTACTGATCGAAAACCTCGATTTCACAGACTTGCAGCGGCTGTCCACCGAGGCTGAGTGGGATCGTGCGGCGGCTGTCTTGTCGGAGTCCGCACGTTGTCTGGAAAGTGCCGGGGCAGGCGCGCTGATCATTGGCGCGAACTCGATGCACAAGATTTACGATACCGTCGCGGCGGCGGTTTCGGTGCCAATCATTCACATCGCCGATTGCGTGGGCGAACGCGTGGCGCGCGATGGCCGCAACAAGGTGGCGCTGATCGGCACGCGCAATGTGATGGTCGACACGTTTTATCGCCAGAAGCTGATCTCGCGCGACATCGAACTTTTGCCGCCGCAGATGAGCATCGTCGACCGGCTTGACCGGATCATTTACGATGAACTGCTGCTGGGCAAGGCCAGCCGGCATGCCGAACGCGAACTGAAGACCATCCTCACCAGTCTGGAACAGGATGGCGCAGAGGCAGTGGTGCTGGGCTGCACCGAACTGGAAATGATTGTTGACGTCGATGCCAATGTCCTGCCGATCTATGACTGCACCCGCATCCATGCAGAGGCGGCGGCGGCGTGGATTCTGGGAGAGTAGGGCACTTGTTTCGCGCCCCCTTTGCCTGTGATCCCGCGCTTAGCCGTGGCCGCGAATTTGCGGCGGATGACGGCGTCACGCGCGGACCGCGCGGGCCGTATCAGCGGGATCGCGACCGGATTATCCATTCAATCGCCTTTCGCCGACTGCGCCACAAGACCCAGGTGTTCATCGCGCCCGACGGCGATCATTACCGCGTCCGCCTGACGCATAGTCTGGAAGTGGCGCAGATCGGGCGGGTAATCGCCCGCGCGCTGGGGCTGGACGAGGATCTGACCGAGGCACTGTGCCTTGCCCATGACATCGGCCACCCGCCGTTCGGCCACGCCGGAGAGGACGCCCTGAACGAGGCGCTGGCCCCATACGGGGGCTTCGATCACAACGCCCAGTGTCTGCGAACGCTGATGCGGCTGGAAAGCCCCTATTGCGAATTCGATGGCTTGAACCTTACGTGGGAATTGCTGGAAGGCCTTGCCAAGCACAACGGCCCTGTCACCCAGCCGACATGGGCGCTGGCCGAACTGGACGCCGTGTTTCCGCTTGAACTCACGACCTATCCATCACTGGAGGCGCAAGTCGCCGCGCTGGCGGATGACATTGCCTATGATAACCACGACATCGACGACGGTTTGCGCGCGGGTTTTCTGCGGTTGGACCAGCTGCTCGAACTCGATTTCGTCGCGGATCACTGGGCCGAAGTTGAACGCCGTTTCCCCCATGGCGCGCGTGATCGCCAGCTGCGCGAACTGGTGCGCGGGCAGATCGGCTGGATGGTCAACGACCTGATCGGCGAGACGCGCCAGCGTACCCAGGGCGTGACCAGCATTGACGAGATTCGCACCGCCGGGCGTCCGCTCGCGGCCTTCTCGTCCGGACTTGCCGGGGCCGAGCGGCGGCTCAAGAAATTCATGTATGACAACCTGTACTACCACGCCGATCAGCAAGCCACGGCAGAACGCGCGCGCGAAGTCACCGTCCGTCTGTTCGGTGCTTTCGCCGCCGACCCCGCGCTGATGGGGGAGGGCTGGGCCGAGCGCCTTCCGTCACAAGAACCCGATCGCGCTCGTCACATTGCCGACTATATCGCCGGCATGACCGACCGATTCGCCATCTCCGCCTATGCCCGCCTGTTCGGGTCGACACCCGAAGGTTTGAGTAATGTCTAAGCCGCTGCGCATCTGCCTTGTCGGCGCGACCGGAATGGTCGGCACGGCGCTGATCGCGGCGTGCGTGGGGCGGCGCGACGTTAAACTGACGGCGGTGACCCGGCGTGAGGCGGTGTTGCCAAAGGGCGCGCGGATGGAAGTTCTGCTCGCGGAAACCTCGGGCTGGGCCGATGCTATCGCCGCCGCCAGTCCTGATGTGTTGGTGTCCGCGCTCGGCACCACATGGCGCAAGGCGGGCAAGGATGAGGCGGCGTTTCGCGCGGTCGATTACGATCTCGTGCTGGCCTGCGCCAAGGCGGCAAAGGACGCTGGAGCGAAGCGGATGATCGCGGTTTCGTCGGTCGGCGCTGATCGCAATAGCAAATCAGTGTACTTGCGGGTCAAGGCAGAGACAGAGGCGGCGCTGGAAAAGCAGGGGTTTGGGCGGCTGGACATCCTGCGACCCGCCCTGCTGCTGGGCCACCGGCACGAAATGCGCCCGCTGGAACGACTGGCGCAGCTGATCAGCCCGCTCACTGATCTGCTGATGCAGGGCCATTACAGCCGCTATCGCTCGATCCACGCCGATGTCATGGCGCAGGCGATCCTCGCGCTCGCCAAGCAGAAGGCGCTGGGCCGGTTTGTCCATGAACATGATGGCCTGCTGCGCGCGATTCGGCGGCAAGTGTTGGAGGCCGGGGTGCGCAGGGCCGTTCATCAGGCGGTCTGAGTACCCGCGCCTGTGCATACAAAAGGCCGCCAAGGTTGACTCGGCCCGCTGCCGCAGCCAAATCCGCGCCAGTCGCTGACTGCGCGGGAGAGTCCCGGTGATTCGTGCCAAACACGTTTCGCTGGGCGCCGAAGGAGCAACCGCCCCGGAATCTCTCAGGCCAACGGACCGCGTGGGTCGATAGCGACGCTCTGGAAAGTGTTCCGACCCCGATGGGGCGGGGCCGCCGAAGGGGTAACCTCGGGCTTAGGCCTTGGGGGAAAGCTCTCAGGTTTCCGTGACAGAGGGGGCACCTGAACGGTGTGCCAAACGTTGCGGAGCTGTGTCTTGAGTGAACCTGACGATAATTTCGATAAAGAGACGCCGCTTGAGGTGATGACCTTGCCGCTGGATGCGTGGCACCGAGCGCGCGGCGGCCGTATGGTCGAATTTGCCGGGTACTGGATGCCGGTCCAGTATGAAGGCATCATCGCCGAGCATCTGTGGACGCGGACACATGCCGGGCTGTTCGACGT
>JBDUBN010000038.1:0-12168 GCA_040004085.1 Novosphingobium sp. | reverse complement strand
ACAGTCCCCGAATTATATCTCCAAGTAATTTAGCGACTGCCCCTAAATTACTGGCTCCAAGACGATATGGCCGATCGCGGTGTTGCTGCAGGGAATGTGGTAGTGGCGGTGGAGCAGTTTGGTCTCCCGGCCCAGCGCGCCGCGCATAATCAGCCACATCACCATTTCGATCCCCTCGCTGCCGGTCTCGCGCAGATATTCGATATGCGGGATCGCGCGCGCGGCCTGGCTATCGCCGACCAGCAGGTCCATGAACTTGTTGTCCCACTCGCGGTTGAGCAGCCCGGCACGCGGCCCTTGGAGCTGGTGGCTCATCCCGCCCGTGCCCCAGATCTGGACGTTGAGGTCTTCGGGATAGCTCGCCACCGCGCGGGCAATCGCCTCGCCAAGCGCCCAGCAGCGGTTACCCGAGGGGACCGGATAGGTCACCACATTGACCGCCAGCGGCACCACCTTGCACGGCCATTTTTCAGGTGTGCCGAACATCATCGAGAGCGGCACGGTCAGCCCGTGATCGACATCCATTTCGTTGATGATGGTCATGTCGAAATCGTCGAGGATCAGGCTCTGCGCGATGTGCCAAGCCAGGTCGGCGTGGCCCTCAACAGCAGGCACCGGGCGCGGACCCCAGCCCTCGTCGGCGGGCTGGTAATGCTCGCCGCAGCCGATCGCGAAGGTTGGGATGATATTGGCATCGAAGGCGCTGGCGTGATCGTTGTAGACTAAAATCACCACTTCGGGTTTTTCGGCCTCTTCCCAGGCGCGGGTCCAGTCATAACCGGCGAAGATCGGCCCGAAATAGTCGTCGCGGGTCTTGCCCTGATCGACCGCGACGCCCAGCAGGGGCACATGGCTCGATCCAACCCCGGCGGTAATGCGTGCCATTTCAATACTTTCCTTTGATCGAACGGTTGCCCTGGGCTGGCCGCCCGCCGGCCAACATCATGTCGCGGTATTGGGGAAAGGTCATATCGGTCATGGTCGAGACCGCCTCGGCGAAGCTCAGCCCATCGGTCGAGAAGACCTTGGCGAGGAAATAGACGTTGCCGCCAAGGTCGAGCAGGCGGTTGTAATCGCGCGCGAGCACCGCCTGCTTCTGATCCTCGGTCATCGGCCATTCGTCGAGGTAGGCACGCTCATCCGCCCTCCAGCGTTCGCGGTTTTCGGCCTTCATCAAGCTCATCCCGAACTGATTGACGTGGTAGCCCTGTCGCGCCCGCGCTCCGGTAAAGATCCGGGTGCCGGGGATATCCTCAAGCTCGGCGAGGTATTCGTGGATGTCCTGCTTCATGAGCGGCCCTCGATCTGGCGGTTGATGATCTGGCGAGCGCGGACGCCGCCCTGTTCGATGTTGTAGGCGTTGAGCCTGAGATGCGGATGGGCCGTGATCGCGCGTTGCTGGGCCTCATGCACTTCGACGTCTTCCGCAAAAACATCGCCCTGCTGCGCCTTGAACAGCGCGGTGAAGCCTTGGTCAGCGACGTCAAAATTGCGCGCCATGCCCCAGAAATAGTGGGCCGAGGTGTCCTGCGCAGCGATAAGCGCCTGATCGGCGGTCACCAGCGACAACACCAGCGCCGCGTTTGCGAGGGCGTCGGCGGCGCTGTCCCGCGCCAGTGCTCCCGCAGCCAGCCGCCGTGCCGCAAGCTGGTCATAAATCTGCGCCGTCCAGCCTCCGGCGCGGGCAAAGGTTTCCCCCGCTTCGCCGAAACCAATCAGGGCGATAATGCTGCTCATCGCGATACCCTTCGCTGCTGGTGCCGACGGCCTGGCTGTCTTTGTCGTTGTCTGCGCAGCCGTATCGTATATTGTATGTGTTGCAAACAAAAATGGTTTGAGAGAAAACGCTTCGATGTTTACGCATTTGGTCTTGGGCAGCAATGATATTGCCAGCGCGCACGATTTCTATGAGGCCGCGCTCGCCCCGCTGGGGGCGCCTATCTGCGCGATCCGGATGGCCACAAGATCTGTGCCTCTTGTCAGTTGCCAGATTGAGGCCAGCGGTGCGATTGGGGCGTAGGACATGAATCCGATCCCGCAGACCCCGCAGCTTGTCATCCTGCCCGGCCTTTTGTGCGACGAGCGGATGTTCGCACCGCAGCTTGCCGCATTTGCCGGGAGCCAGGTGATCGGCGGGTTCTATGCGGGCTGCACCTCGATCACGGCAATGGCCGAACATGCGCTGGACCGAATGCCGGATCGCGCCGTGGTGCTGGGCCATTCGATGGGCGCGCGGGTCGCGATCGAGGTGGCGCGGCTCGCACCGGAGCGGGTGGCCGGTTTGGTGATCGCCGATTCGGGCATCCATCCGGTGAAGCCCGGCGAGCAAGCGTCGCGTTATGCCACCCGCGATATCGGGCGTGAGCAGGGCATGGCGGCGCTGGTCGATGCGTGGCTGCCGCCGATGGTCGCCCCGGCGAACCGCAGCCCCGAACTGATGGACCAGCTTGGTGCCATGTGCCGCTCTGCTGGTCTTGGAACTTATGAGCGTGAGATCGGTGCCATGCTGACCCGCCCCGATGCTGAAGCCGTTCTGGACGTGATAGCATGTCCGGCGCTGGTGGTGGTCGGTAAAGAAGACCTTTGGAGCCCGGTGAGCCAGCACCAGACCATCGCCGGGCGGCTGAGCGGCGCGGAACTCCGCGTCATTCCAGGTGCAGGACACATGCTTCCCGCCGAGGCTCCTGCTGCCTTCAACGCCTGCCTAGCCCAGTGGCTTGCCCGCATGGGTTTGGGCACCGTGGAGTGATCGGCGAGATGCGCGCGCTGGTTTTCTGGTACGTCTGAAGCGTCTTGCAATTTGCCGGAGGCTCCGTCATTATCCTAACAAATGGTAGGGATAGGATGGCAATGACAGGGTTTCCACAGATCCCCGCGTATACCGGGCTCAATGCTCCGGTTGGCGAGGAATACGATATTGCCGGCCTCGCTGTTGAGGGCGCGCTCCCGCCTGAGGTTTCAGGCACCTTCTTCCGCGCCGTGCCCGATCCGGCCTATCCGCCGTTCATGGACGATTCGGCCGCCGTGCTCTCAGGCGACGGGATGATTTCGGCGATCCGACTGGGCGGCGGCGGGGCGAGCATGCACATCCGCTATGTCGGCACGGCGCGCCATGCCGCAGAGGCCAAGGCTGGCCAGGCGGTGTTCGGCAAATATCGCAACCCCTTTACTGACCGCGCAGAAGCACGCGGGGTGGACCGCACTGTGGCTAATACCACGCCCGTCTGGCACGCAGGACGCCTGCTGATGTGCAAGGAAGATGGCCGCCCATACCGCGTCGATCCGCGCACGCTGGAAACGCTGGGCAGTTACGATTTCGGCGGCGCGCTTAAAAGCGAGACGATGACCGCGCATGTCCGCGTCGATCCCGCGACCGGCGAGCTGTTCTGCTATGGCTATGAGGCCGATGGTGTCGCCTCAACCAAGGTGGCCTATTGCGTGGTCGGCAGTGACGGCAGGCTCGTGTCCGAACAATGGTTCGATGCGCCGTACTGTGCGATGATGCACGACTTCGCCATCACCGAAAACTACGCGCTGTTCCCGTTCTATCCGACCACCTGCGATCTGGCCCGGCTCGAAGCTGGCGGCGATCACTGGATTCACCAGCAGCAGCTCGATAGCTGGCTGGGCGTCATGCCGCGCTATGGCGATGTTTCGGAAATGCGCTGGTTTCGCGGGCCGGCCGGCGTTTCGTGCTATCACATGATGAACGCCTTCGAGGATGCCGAAGGGCGCGTGCATTTTGACCAGTGCCTGTCCGATTCGAATGCCTTTCCGTTCATCCGTGAGGCATCGGGGATCGCCTTGCAGCAATGGGAACTCAACAGTCGCCTCGCCCGCTGGACCGTCGATCCCAAGGGTGACAGCGATACGGTGGTGGAGAGGACGATCGGTCCGCCGGGTGATTTCCCGGTGATCCCGGCGGCGAGCCAGGGAAGGGCATATGACCATGGCTGGATGCTGACGATGAACCCGGAACGCCGGGGGCCGCCGGTTATGGGCGGGCCGGTGGGCGCGATGTTCGACGTGTTGCTGCGGCTCGACCTGCGGGGAGGACCGCCGCAGGCGCTGGCTCTGCCGATGGGTTCCTGCTTCAACGAGCCGGTCCATGTCCCGGCGAGCGATCCCGGGCATCAGGGCTGGCTGGTCACCGTGGTGACCACGCAGAGCGGGCCTGATAGCTTCGAGCACGAATGCTGGGTGATCGATGGCGGCAATGTCTCCGCCGGGCCGGTCGCGAAGGTCCAGTTGCCTCGCCAACTGCGTCCACAGATCCACGGCTGGTGGGTCAGCGCCGAACAATTAGAAGGGGCCGCATTATGACCCGGATCGTGCTGACCGGCGCCTCAGGCCAGTACGGCCGGCTGGCGACCGATAGCCTGATTGCACAGGGCCGCGCGGCCGATCTGATCCTGATCACCCGCAGCCCCGACAAGCTGGCGGATCGCGCCGCGCAAGGCTGCGAGGTGCGCTATGGCGACTATGACCAGCCCGAGACGTTGGCAGCGGCCGTGCAGGGCGGGGACCGGATGCTGCTGATCTCGGGTACGCGGGTTGGTGCGCGCATTGCCCAGCACAAGGCGGCGATCGATGCGGCGGTGGCTGGCGGGGTTAGGCACTTGGCCTATACCAGCTTCGTCGGTATCGATGACCCGGCCAATCCCGCCGAAGTGCGTCATGATCACATTGAGACTGAACGGCTGATCAAGGCGGCGGGCGAACGCGGGGGCATGGCCTGGACCATGCTGCGCGATGCCCATTACGCCGATTCGATGATCGTCATGGCCGGGCCCGGCGTCATGGCCAGCGGCAAGTGGTTCAGCAATGCCGGCCAGGGCCGCGAAGCCATGGTTTGGCGCGAAGACTGCGCGGCCTGCGCGGTTGCCGTGCTGGTCGGCGAGGGTCATGGAAACCACACCTACGACATCACCGGGCCCGAGCTTCAGACCTTTGGTGAGGTCACCGCGATCATGTCCGAAGTAACCGGCGTGCCGCTGGACTACGTCTCGGTAGATGATGAAGCGCAGTACGCCATGTTCGATGCCATAGGCATTCCTCGCCGCCCGGTCGATGACCAGTCAGTGGATGGAATACCGTGGAACAGCGACGACATGGTGACCTTCGGCCGGGCTATGCGCGAGGGGTTTCTGGCGGTCTGCAGCAACGATGTTGAGCGGCTCACCGGGCGCAAGGCGCACAGCGTGCGCGAGATGATCGAGGCCAATGTTGATATGCTCAGGCGCAGTGCCTGCGTGAAAAGGACCCCACGATGAACCGCGCCGATTATGACCGCTATCTCGCTGCCTTCAACGCGAAGGATTATGACGGCGTTGCCGAATTCTATTTGCAGCCGATGAAGATGGATTTCTTCGGCGTATCGCTGCGCAGCCGCGAAGACCTCAAGCGATTCTATACCTTCATCCATTCCTACGTGAAGGAAACCGTCACGGTGCGCAATTTCGCCTCGAGTGACACGCTGACTGCGGTCGATGCAATTGTCCGGATCGAAGCCTTTCGCGATCTCACCGCCGAGGTGCTCGAAGCCAATGGCTGCGGTGAATTCTTCCCGATCATGACGGGCACAGTCCAGGAACTGCGCCAGTTCATCTTCTACACGATCAAGGACGGCAAGATCGTCCAGACCGAATGCGCCATGCTCCCGCCCGAACAGTCGGTGGTTCAGGTCAGCGCGTAATAGCGCAGCAGGTTGCCGTCCGGTTTGCGCTCGCCGACGCCGATAAAGACGTGGCGGGTCAGCCAGTCGTGCTTGCCTTTGGGTGTTTCAAAAGTCGGCTGGCCGCGCAGGTAGTAATCGGCGTGATCGACCGCCGGGCCGTCGTTGAAGGCCCATTCGCGCAGACGCTGCATCGCATCTGGGGTGCGGCCCCACAGGAAGCCGCGATTCTGCATATAGATGATCGTGCCGTCGTCTTCCTCAAGGCAATATCGCGCATCGAAGCGGGCGGTATCGTCCTCGCCGAACACCGCGTAGTCGCCGCCCGAATTGGGTACTGCGCGTCCGCGTAGCCGCGGTCCTTCGAATGTCCCTTGATCGACCAGCACCGCGCTGCGCATGCCGCCTTCGGGGCGACCGGGAATGGACAGCACGCGGGTGAACTTGAGTCGGCACTCGAACGCGAACTCGAGGTGTGGCGTGGTTAGCGTGGAGTGGCGTTCAAATTGCATTACGGCTTCCTTCCAGTGACCAGCGAGTAATAGCCGCCGCCCGTCTGCTGCGCCTCGATATCGACGAACCCGGCTCCTTCAAGGAACTCCCTGAGTTCGGGGAAGGAGAACTGTCGGCCCCGTGTGCCCAGCAGCATGAGCATCGCAAAGGCAGCGGCGATCAGCGGGCCGGTGCCGTCATCATTCATCAGTACTTCGTGCAGCATGATACGGCCGCCAGTCGGCAGCGCGGCAAAGCTCTTGGCCGCGAGCAGGCGGCAGGTCTTGTCCGACCAGTCGTGGAAAATGTTGGAGAAGAAGTGCGCGTCGTGGCCCGTGGGCCAGTCTTGGCGGAACATGTCGACGGCAGTGGTGCCGACTCGGTTGCCGATCCCGGCCTTGTCGATATAGCTTTGCGCCGCCTGACACATGCTCCCGATCTCAAGAATCGTCGCCTGCAACTGCGGCCAGGCGCGGGCGAATTCAATGGCAAACACCCCCGACCCGCCGCCGACATCGAGCAGCGATTCGATCTCACCAAGCAGCGGCAGATGCGCCACGGCCTTGGACGAGGCAATAGAATGCGAGTTCATGAAGGCGGCGATCCCCACCGCCGCATCAAGCGGCAATTCGCCGCGTTCCCATTCCTCGACAAAGGTGACGTGTTCGCTGCCCTTGTCACCGGTACGCAGGGTCTCGATCATATCCTTGTGCAACGGGTTCGAATCACGGAAACCGAACAGCAGCGGACCATAATAGCCTTCGCCATCAGGGTGCATCCAGGTGCGCGCCAGCGCAGTTGCGCGCCACTTGCCCTCGCGGCGTTCGACCAAGCCGAGCGCCGCCAGCAGACCAAGGTGGATCGCCAGCGCCCGCACATCAAGTTGCAACCGCGCCGCCAGATCATCAGTCCCCAGCGGCTCGCCCGAGATCGCAACGAAAGTGCCGACCTCGTCGGCGGCGGTCACGCAAGGCAGGTAATAGGGAGAAAGCCAGACATGCCAGAAAGCACCGTCATCGCTGGTGGCAGGAAGTGCGCTCATCGGCGGAAATCCTCAATCACGGGTGAAATAGGCAATGCCGCGAAATTCCATCGAACGGCGTTCTATCGCATCGGGGCGACTGGCGTCACGGAAGGCGGTGTGCGGGCAGCGCCAGGCGCGATCATGGTCGCTGTCGTGGAATTTGATGAGGATCACCTCGTCGAGTGCCATGTCGGGGAAATACCACCAGCGATGATCGGGCGAATGGTGGAAGATGCTGGCGGCGGCCATGTCTTCTTCGCCCTCAATCGGCGCGAACAGGGCGTCCCCGGTGGGGATCACAGCGACATCGACCTTGGTATTGCTGGTGCCTTCGTCATCGCGCACGCTGCGCCCTTCGCACAGCGCCAGTGGCATGTCCTGCGGTGGCGGCGATAGCGCACGCCACAACGAGAAGGCGATGAACCGGTCATACCCGGCACCATCGGGTCGGACCTTGCGGTAGAGCATATCCGCGATGCGATTGGCGCTGCGCGTGGTGAAATCGACGTGAGCTTCAGCCGCTGCGGGCTGGACCGTGGCGCTTGTCGCGCCCGAACAGCGGATCATGCCGCCCATCGGCACGACGAAATCGGCCCCGGTCAGCCTGCTTGCGGCTTCGATCACCTCGGCGGCATAGGGACTGGCACCTTCGTAATTGACCTCCCAGTCAGTGATCGCGGTGGCATGGTGTGTGATGCAAAAGCCGTGTTCGTCGAGGGTGAAGGGTTCGCCTACGAGTCGCGCATTTCGGACAGTGACCTCATAAGGCGCGTAAATGCCGGTGTTGTATTCCTCCCCCGGGGCCCAGAACCGGCGATTGATCCGGCTGGTCGGGACCAGATAGCTGATCATGGTTTGCACTTCGGTGAGGGCCTGGCTGGTCATTGATTCAGTCCCGGGTCGGTCACGCGAAGTCGAGGCTGCCGCGCCGCTCAGTGAAGCGCCATACTCCATCGGCCAGGGCAAGGCGATCCTGGTATGTGCCGACCAACGGCGGCTGGCCGGCCGCGGTGAACAGCAAGATTTGGCTGCTCGCCCGAGCCGTCGCGCCTTCCAGTTCGATGCGCACATTGGCGACAATATGGCGCGTGGCACGTGGCGGGCGCGCGCGGAAGGCCGCAAGGATCGCCGCGCGTCCCTCAACGAACAGGTCGGGCGCGGTGGGCCGGCTCATACGGCCTTCCGGCACATAGAGCGCGGCCACCGCATCCCAGTCGCCGGTGTCATTCAGCGCGGCATAGTCGATAATCATCCGCTCGATGGCGCGCTCGGCAAGCAGACGATCGAGACTGTCCATCAGTTGTTGAACCCTTCGCGCGCGCGGCTGTTGTCACAGACGATCGGCTTGCCGGTGACCGGGTGGGGATAGGGGAAGGGGACAATATCGGTTGCGGGCCACAACCGCGGCTGCGGCTGGAGGATCTCGTCTGGGCCGAGCGGATCCTCGGGGAAGCAGACCTTGGGTGCCGGGATAAAGTCGATTGGCGACTTGGCCCAGCCGTCCTGAAACGATCCATGCCAGAACGGGAAATAGCCCAGCCGCTGGATCTTCCACACGCCAGCTTCCCGGACATAACGATTGTCGTAGAGTCCGCCCTCCCACCAAGCGCGTTGGTTACCTTCGGCGCTCTCGTGCAGGCCGGCCTGCATCATCGAGCGGCCGCGCACCGTGGCGCTCTGGCGGTCGTCGGCGACATCGATGACCATTTGCAGCTGCGGGTGATCAAGCAGCCAGCCATAGCGCGGGCCATTGTGATCCTGAGTAAAGGTCTTGCGGAACCGTTCGATATAAAGCCGCCGCAGTCCTGCCTTGCCTTTGTAAACCCCGCCGAGGAACCAGACTTCGGCATCGTCGGAAAACAGATCGACGGTCTCATCGTATTGCGATTTATCGATGAAATAGCCGTAGGTGTACTGGATACGGCGGATTTGGTGGATGTCCTGTTGGATGGACAGCTCGTGCTCAAGCCGTTCGATCCGGGCCGTAAGCGCTGCGATTTCAGTCATTCTTTTCTCTCCCGAAAATGCCGCTCAGGCCACCTTGGTGCGCCAGCTTGGGGCATAATTGGTGCGGGCGACTTCCGAATAGGGCACCGAGGCAACCACCGCCTTGATGGTTATCTGCCGGTGCTTTTCCACCGTTGGCTTGCTGGTGCCGCCGTCTGGCTCACCCCAAATGAAATCCAACACGGTGCCCGGCTCGGCAACGCTTTCATCGACCATCGCCAGGGTCAGGACCTTGCCCTCGTTCGCCGTATAGCCGATCCAGGTTGAAAGCCCGACCAGTTTGCCATCCTGCTCGACCCGGTCAAACGGGTGCATCGCATAGACCGCGCTGGGGAATTCCATATATTTGGGGCGCAAGCCGTCCTTGCCGAACTGGCCGTAGATCGCCTCGGAAACCGATGCGTCGTCAAGCGCCAGCGTCACCTTGCGGCGGTGCGGACCTTGGGCAATCTTCTCCAGCGCCTCGCGCCCGATGAAATCGTGATCGAACTTGACGAACGGGCCATAGCCAAGATCCCAGGGGGTCAGGTAATAGCCCTCGACACTGTCGGGCACCCACGATCCGCCGACCGAAGCCTTGGCCTCGTAATGGTTCGCGGTCAGCCAGTCACGATAGGGCTGGAGCAGCTCGCCGGTGTAAATGCCCGGTAGCGGCGAAGGGATCCAGCCCGATTCGAGCGTGTTTGAGGAATAGGTGCGTCCGCCGACCAGCTTCATGCCGTGCTGCGAGCCCGCCTCGACCAGCGCGGCATGGACCGCCTCGCGCTCGTCCCAGGGACCCATCAGCTCGTATCCGGGCTGTCCGGCCATGCCATGGCGCAGAGCGTGAACCTGCTTGCCGCCGATTTCCATCCAGCACATGTTGAAGAACTTGAGTTCGGGCGCGGGCTTTCCCGTCGCCGCCTCAATCACCTTGTCCGAATTGGGGCCCTGCACCTGGTAACGGTAGTGACGGCGGTTCTCCGGGTCGGGACGCGCGGCGGTACGCTCATCATAGGTCACGGTCACGTCATCGCGCCCATCGGCGTGGAACATCAGCCAGTTCAGCGTCGGCGCGCGGCCGACCAGGTTGAACTTTTGCTCGGCGAGATAGAACAGGATGACGTCGCCGATGACATGACCATAGTGCGTCACCGGCACAAACTGTTTCGCTTTATTCGGCACGAAGCCTTTGAAACTGTTGATTCCCAAGCCGCTGAGAAATTCGAGGGCACCCGGGCCCTCAACCATCAGTTCGGCCATGTGGTAGGACTGGTTGAACAGCACGCAGGTCTCGTTCCAGGCCCGCTGTTCATCGCGCCAGTTAGAGAATTCCGCCGGAACGCCGGGGTAGGCGTTGGGCCCGACCTGCTGATTGCGCAGGAACATGACGAGGTCTCCGGCCTGCGACAGGACGGATTGAAGTGAGGCGGTCATCGGTTATTCTCCCAAAGCTTGCGATTCGTGTTACAATTGCCACTTGCGTCACGGGTGACTTTGTTAGTAACACATACGAATTGCAAGCGCGAAAATCGCGCGACTGGGTGGGGAGCTTATGGTTCGGATCAAGACGACCCATGTTGGCAGCATGCCGCGCGGAGAAGAGCTGACACCGCTTTTGCGCGCCCGCGATGCAGGCGAGGCCTATGATGCCGTCCAGTTCGATTCGAAGGTCTCGGCTGCGATTGATCATGCCGTGGCCAAGCAGGTGGAATGCGGCGTTGATGTGGTCAGCGACGGCGAGATCGGCAAGATCGGCTATTCGACTTACATGATTGAACGTCTGTCGGGCTTTGGCGGTCATGTCGATCGAAAGCCGGCCAAGGATCTTGCCGCACATCCTGACCTGACGAAGAAGCTTTCAGCGATCATGGGCAGCCAGGATTTCGTCAGGGCCAGCTGTGTGGACAAGGTGCGGCTGGTGACGCTCGACCCGCTGTGGGAAGACATCAAGCGCTTCAAGGCTGCGCTCGCTCCTTACAGCGGTACGGTCGAGGCCTTTATGAACGCCGCTTCGCCGGGGTTGATCTCGGCCTTTCAGGTCAACCAGCACTATCCCAGCCACGAGGCCTATCTCGCCGATCTGGCCGATGCGATGCGTGAGGAATACGAGACGATCGTGCGCGAGGGGTTCTATCTCCAGCTCGATTGTCCCGACCTCGCGATGTCGCGGCACACCGGCTATCAGGATCTGTCCGACGAGGAATTTCTCAAGGTGGCAGAGGCCAATGTTGAGGCGCTCAATGCCGCGACGGCCAATATTCCGCCCGAGCGGATGCGGATGCACGTCTGCTGGGGCAACTATGAAGGGCCGCACGATCACGACATTCCGCTCGAGAAGGTGATCGACATCGTCCTCAAGGCGCGGCCCGCAACGGTTCTGTTCGAAGCTGCCAACCCGCGTCACGAACACGAGTGGACTGTATGGCGCGATGCCAAGGTGCCTGACTGGAAGGTGCTGGCACCGGGCATGATCGACACCTGCTCGAACTATGTCGAGCACCCTGAACTGATCGCCCAGCGGATTGAGCGCTTTGTCGGGATCGTCGGCGCAGATCGCGTTGTCGCCTCGACCGACTGCGGCTTCGGCACCTTCGCCGGCTACGGCAAGATCGATCCGGAAGTTACCTGGAAGAAGCTGCGCGCGCTGAGCGAAGGCGCGCGGATCGCTTCGGCAAGGATGTGAGACTGAGTTGAGTTCGGGCTGGAGCCCATACGGGGCTGGGCACCTGACAAAGCTAAAATAAAGCCCTTGGGAGGTGAACTGCCATGAAATCAATATACAAGACTGGATGCAAGGTTTCCTACGCGGCGCTCGCCGGTAGCCTGCTGCTCGCTGCCGTTCCAGCCCTTGCCGATGAGGCCAAGGAAAATGCGGCGGCGTCGTCGGAGCCTGAAATCATCGTCACTGCTCAGTTCCGTGAGCAGAGACTGCAAGATACGCCGCTGGCGATCACTGCGGTGAACGCCAAGATGCTTGAGGCGCGCGGGC
>JBDUBN010000317.1:0-3613 GCA_040004085.1 Novosphingobium sp. | reverse complement strand
CAGCCGATTACCCTGCCACAATGCTCCCAGAAACATCGGTGCCATGACGATATTGTCAACGCGCGAACCAAAGCTGCAGCACAGGCAGACCAGTACCAAGCCGTAGAGCGCCAGATCGCGCCGCTGCCACCCCTTGATCTGCATGGCGATGGCAACGCCGCACAGGAAAAAGAAGATCGCGGTGAAGGTTGGGTGCGCGTATTGTGAAACCTTCCACCACAGCGGAGTGGCCAAGGCGGCAAGTGCTGCGCCGACCATCGCCGTGCGGCCGCCGAATTCGCGCGCAAGGCTGCCAATGACCAGCGTCGCGCCGCCTGCGAATATGGCGGTGGCCACGTTCATCAGGATCGCGAAGTCGGCGGGCCGGTGGGCCCAGGCGGAAAAGAGCGTCAGGATTCGATAATAAAGCGGCGATGCCTGATTGCCGTAAAGCAGCGAATCTGAGAGCGGCAACCCATGGTTGATGGCGTTGATAATGCCATTTGCGGTGCGGTAGCTGTCGTATTCGCCAAATTCTTGGCCGTAGCCGGTCAGGAAAAAGCGCAAAACCAGCAGCGCCGCCATTGCCGCGAATGAAATTGCCAGCCAGCCTATGCCAAAGTGGTCATAGCGGAAGTTATTATCACGCCCCCCGGCGATGTTTTCAGGCGAGTTCTGCATGATGCTTCTTTCGCGGGTGGCGTTGATATAAAGAGGAAAGTGTCCGGTGATGCTATCGCTTTGGCTTACAAACTTCCATGAGAAACTGCGCTGGGGCTGCTCCATCGCAAGATTGCAAAGCCGAGCAAACCTGACAGCCCGGATCCCGCCAGCACGCCCAACTTCGCCGCATCGACCAGCACCGGATCAACCGGGAAGGCCAGCGCGCCGATGAACAGGCTCATGGTAAAACCCACGCCCGTCAGGGCGGCAAGCCCCCATAGCTGCGTCCATGTGGCCCCTGCCGGGCGCGGAGCGAAGCCGGTGCGGTGGGCCAGGGCGATGGCACCGAATATGCCCAGTTGCTTGCCCAGGAACAGCCCCGCCGCGATCGCTATAGGCAGGGGGGAGGCGACCTGTTCCAATCCTGAACCGGCCAGCGCCACCCCGGCGTTGGCAAAGCCAAACAGCGGTACGATCAAATAGGCGCTCCACGGGGTCAGTGCATGTTCCATGCGCAGCAGCGGGCTGTCGCCGCGTTTGTCGAGCGTCAGCGGGATGGTCATCGCCGCCAGAACCCCGGCAATCGTCGCGTGGACACCCGAATGCAGCACGCAAAACCACAACACCACGGACAGCGGGACATAGGCCCAGCCGGTGGTCACTTTGGCGGCATTGATCGCTGCCATCGCCGCCAAAACCGCCAACGCCGCCGCCGCCCATGCCAGCGCGATCCCTTGTGTATAGAACACCGCGATGATCGCCACCGCGCCCAGATCGTCGACGATCGCCACGGTCAGCAGAAACAGCCGCAACGACGGCGGCAGCCCCTTTCCTGCGAGCGCCAGCAGACCGACCGCAAAGGCAATGTCCGTCGCCGCCGGGATCGCCCAACCGGCGGCAAGGCGGGGATCGGACTTTGCCAGCAACAGGTAAATCAGCGCGGGAATCGCCATGCCCGCCGCCGCCGCGACCACCGGCAAGCGTCGCCGCGCGGGAGTGGATAGCTCGCCGTCCAGGACCTCACGCTTGATCTCCAGCCCGACGACAAAAAAGAACACCGCCATCAGCGCGTCGTTGACCCACAAGTGCAGGGAATTCAGCAAGGGCATTGGCGACCACGGCAGCGCGGCGTGAAACAGCGTGTGATAGGCGTGCTCCAGCGGTGAATTGGCCGCGATCAGCGCCGCCGCCGCCGCCAGCAGCAGGATCACCCCGGCTCCGGCCTCGCCGCCTGCGATGCGCGCTATGACAGCTGCGATCCGGCTGGCGACGTTACGGTTATGGTTCATAAGGACTTTATTTCCCATCGCTTCATCCATTGCAAGTCGATCACAATAGCCATAGGGGCGATACTTAGGGGCTATACCGGGGGCGGTGGGCGGTGAGTATATTGAGTGCGGGGGTTGAGTTTGTGCCAGCGCAGCCATTGCTGCTGCACTGGTTGCGCGCTGCCGAATATGAATTGATGCTGTTTGCCGGTTTCTGGTTTGTACTGGGAATTCTGGACGAATTGGCTGTCGATATTGTCTGGCTTTGGCTGCGCGTTGTCAAACGAATGCGGACGCACGACGTGCCTGATGCGGTGATGGGACGGCCACTGCTGGGACAGGCGGCGGTCATGATTCCAACCTGGCAGGAATCCGAAGTCATCGGTGCCACGATTGGCCACATCCTGCGCGCCTGGCCGCAAGAGCAGTTGCGGCTCTATATTGGCTGCTACAGCGATGACGCGCCGACGATTCTGGCGGCCATGGCGGCGATCGGCGGCGATTCGCGAGCACGGGTGGTGGTGCATGGGCTGGCCGGTCCGACGACCAAGGCCGATTGCCTCAACCGGCTCTATGCGGCGATGTGCCACGATGAAAAGCGCAGCGGCGTCCGTGTACGCTCGGTCGTACTCCACGATGCCGAGGATATGGTCCACCCCGCCGCGCTGCCGCTGATGGACGCGGCGTTGACGGACGCCGATCTGGTGCAATTGCCGGTGCGGCCCGAACCGCATCCGCGCGGGCGCTGGATCGCCGGGCATTACTGCGACGAATTCACCGAGGCCCATGCCAAGGCGATGGTCGTTCGTGATGCCTTGGGAGCGGCGATGCCGGCGGCGGGGGTTGGCTGTGCGCTGTCCCGCAATGTGGTGTCCATGCTGGCAAAACGGCGGCGGAGCGAGGGCAAGACCGGCCCGTTCGAAACCACCTGCCTGACCGAGGATTACGAACTGGGCTGGCTGGTGGCGCAGCACGGCGGCACCAGCCGTTTCCTGCGCCTGCGCGACAGCAGCGGCATGCTGGTTTCTACCCGCAGCTATTTCCCCGCCACGATGGCTTCTGCCGTGCGGCAAAAGACCCGCTGGGTCCACGGCATCGCCTTTCAGGGCTGGGAGAATCTTGGCTGGTGGGGGCGTCCGGTCGATCTGTGGATGGCACTGAGGGATCGGCGGGGGCCGCTGGTGGCGCTGGTACTGGCGGTTGCTTATGCCCTGCTGGTGCTATCGCCGATGCTCATGCTGGCCGAACACTTCGGGCTGGTTGCACCCCGCGTGGCTTCGCCGATGCTGGACGTGATCGCGCCGCTGTGCCTTGCCGGCCTGCTGTGGCGCACCGCGCTGCGCTTTGCCTTCACCACACGCGAATACGGTCTGGTCGAGGGCGTACGGGCCGTGCTGCGGATTCCGCTGGCTAACCTGATCGCTATCATTTCTGGCCGCCGCGCGCTGGTCGCCTATTGCCGCACGCTGCTGGGCGGGGCTGTAACATGGGACAAGACCGCACACCGGGGGCACCCGTCACAAACCGTGATGAGCGAGTTGCCGGTATGATCGCCAAGCGGGGCATCCAACCCGGACCGGTGCTGACGCGCCGGATGCAACGCCGGGGCCAGCCTTTGGTGGCGCTGGCGGTGTTGCTGGGCGGCTGGGCGACGGTGCGGGTTTGCGCACTGACTTTGATGACGGAGCCGGAGCCGGTGACGC
>JBDUBN010000316.1:0-3613 GCA_040004085.1 Novosphingobium sp. | reverse complement strand
TGTGAGCGGCTTCCTGTTCGCTTTCCTCTGCGCGGTTCTGGCCGGGATCGGTGCGCGCGATCAACTGCTGGTGGCGCAACTTTCCGCGCGGCTCGGATCACATATCGGACTGCTGATCGCGGCGCTGGTGACGGCGGTTGCGACTTCGGCGGTGGCTGCTTGGGCAGCGACCGTGTTGAGCGCCGAAGTCGCCGGACCGGCGCGGCTGGTGTTTGCTGCAATGGCGCTGGGCATCGCCGGGATTGAAGCGCTGCTCCTGAGCGCGCGCAAAGCTCCCGCCGAACCCACCCGGTCGCTGTTCGCTGCTGCGCTGGTGCTGCTGGCTCAGCAAGCGACCGACGCGGTGCGCTTTGTCATTCTGGCGGTCGCGCTGCTGACCGCCGCGCCAATCAGCGCGGGCATGGGCGGCGCGACTGGTAGCGCCGCGCTGCTCGCCGCCGCATGGGCTTTTCCCGAACTTGCCACCGCAAACCGGCTTCGTGATTCGGCAAATTTGGGAACGCTCCGCCGAATTGCCGGAGGCGTGCTGTTGATTGCGGCATTGGCGCTGGTGTGGCGGGTATTTAGCTGATCGGAATTAGCGATCAGTACGGCTTGAATTCGTGATTCGGCAAATTACTGAATGGGCGTACACTGCGGCATCAATCCTGATTTTAGGAGCAATCCGATGCCCACCGACGACAATTCCAAGAAGGCGCTGGTCGACACGCTCAACACCCTGCTGGCGGACAGTTTCGCGCTCTATCTCAAGACCAAGAACTTCCACTGGCATGTGCGCGGTCCGCAGTTCCGTGATCTGCACTTGCTGTTTGACGAACAGGCCGCCGAAATTTTCGCACTGACAGACTTGATCGCCGAACGCGTGCGCAAGAATGGTGCGAACACCCTGACCTCCATCGGCGATATTGCCGCACGCACCGGGATCAAGGACCAGAACTGCGCCGATATGGATGCCATGGCCATGGTCCGGGAACTGATCACGGACAACACAGCCTATGTCGCCCAATTGCGCGAAGCCAAGCGGGCTGCCGAAAACGCAGGCGACAATGCCACCGACGGCGTGATCGACGACTGGACCGACCAAGCCGAACAGCGCGTGTGGTTCCTGACCCAAATCGCCAGCTAGCCTCATCGCCAGTCGGCCTCATCGCAAGTTGGCGCACGACGTGCTATGCGGCTGGCATGGCGATAGAAATCATTGACGGCGAGAACGATGCGGCCATTGCCGCGTGGATTGAGGATCGGCTGCTGATCGCGCTGGAGGCGGCGGACGGAACCGACATCGCGATCACGGTTCCCGGCGGCTCCACCCCGTTTCCTATCCTTGGCCTACTGGCACAAAGCGCGCTGGATTGGCAGCGCATTGCGGTCTGGCCGGGTGACGACCGGATTGTGGACGAGCGCCATCAGGCCAGCAACGTCGGACGTATCCGCGCGCTGCTTGAACCAATGGGCGCCCGGATGGTGCCGCTGGCCGAGGGCGCGCGGCCGCCGCATTTTGCACTGACGTGGCTGGGTATGGGGGCCGACGGACACATCGCGTCGCTGTTCCCGAATTCCGATCCGCACGCCGATGATCCGGCCACGGTCCGCCGCCTGGTTCCCGATCCGCTGCCGCCCGAAGCCCCATTTGAGCGGCTGACGCTGACCATTGCCGCACTGATTAACTCCGACGCGCTGCTATTCCTCATTCGCGGCGCCGAAAAGCGGGCGCTGTTTGAGGCGGCGGCGGTGGGCGCGAACGATCTGCCGGTGGCGCGCTTGCTGGCTGCGCGCCGCCAGCCGGTGACATGCTTCACCTGATCCCACCGCGCTTGCACATCGTGCTACTTCGCGCCGCGCATGGCGTGCGGCGGCGCTGGTGGCGTTTGCGCGGAACACGCGTTTCGGGCGCGCAAGTGGTGGCGATTGATCCGCTGGGCCGGGTGCTGTTGATCCGCCATTCCTATGGTTCCGAGCACTGGACGCTGCCCGGCGGCGGCCTCCAGCGCGGCGAAAATGCAGTGGCTGCGGCACAGCGCGAGGCGTTCGAGGAAGCCGCCGTCCGCCTGACGGGTGCGGTGGAAATAGCGGTGATGAAGCACATGCCGCATGGTTCGAACAACGATATCCGCGTGGTTGCCGGGTGGACCGATGACACCCCGCGCGCCGATGGGCGAGAGATTGTCGCGGCGCAGTTTTTCGCAGTTGATGCCTTGCCGCCGGACATGGCGCGCAGTTTGCCCAGGCTGCTGCCCGGCTATGTCACAGCAGCGAGAGCTGCGCGTCCGGCCCCTTAGGCACGGGCGCGACGGGCGCACTGTCACCCTCCAACGCGGACAAGGTCAGCCCCATCAACCGCACCGGCTGCGGCAACGGCAAAAGTTCATCGAGCAACCCGGCGGCGAGGCGCGCGAACTCGTCCCGTCCGGAGATACTATGCGGCGCTGACCGTGCGCGGGTCAGCGTCGTGAAGTCGCTGTAGCGCAGTTTCAGCGTCACGGTACGGCCATGCGCCTGCGACCGTTCAATGCGGTCCCAGACCAAGCCTGTGATCCGCTCCAGCGTTTCGCGCAGCGCGGTGCCGGAGGAAATGTCGTGCTCAAACGTGCGCTCGGTCCCCACCGATTTGCGCAACCGGTCTGCCGACACCCGGCGCAAGTCGATGCCGCGCGCCGCCCGGAAAAGGTATTCCGCCTGACTGCCAAAGTGTTGGCGCAGGAAATCGATGTCCTGCCGGTACAAGTCCGCGCCGGTGTGAATACCCAGCGCCGCCATCTTTTCACCGCCGCGCGGGCCGATCCCATGAAAACGGCGGACCGGCAGGGCCGCGACGAATGCGGTCCCCTCGCCAGGACGGATCAGGCACAACCCGTCGGGCTTGTTCTGGTCGCTGGCCAGCTTGGCGAGGAACTTGTTATACGACACCCCGGCGCTGGCGGTCAGCCCGGTTTCCGCCTTGATCCGGGCGCGGATCAGTTCGGCAATGCGCGTGGCCGAGCCGATGCCGCGCAAGTCTTCGGTGACGTCCAGATAGGCCTCGTCCAGCGCCATCGGCTCGACATGCGGCGTGTAATCGCGGAAGATCGCGCGGATCTGGCGCGACACGGCGCTGTAGGCATCAAAGCGGGGGCGGCAGAAGATCAGGCCGGGACACAGCCGCGCCGCCTTGGCCGATGCCATCGCGGAACGAACGCCGAATTTCCGCGCCTCATAACTCGCCGCCGCGACAACCCCGCGTTCACGCGATCCGCCCACCGCCACCGGCTTCCCACGCAGCGACGGGTCGTCGCGCTGTTCGACGCTGGCGAAGAAGGCATCCATATCGACATGGATGATCTTACGCAGGCCGGGCGCGTAATCGCCTTGCTCGTCTTCGGATTCGTCCATGCCGGGAGAATAGGCGCGATACAGCGACCTGTCGCGGAGTATGGATAAGCAGCCAAGCTGAGATTGCCGCATCGCAGCAAAATATTTGGTGCGAAGGGGTGGCCGTTTTCGCTTCTAGGGGCCATTACAGGCCGATGCCTTCCCCAGCATCTGTTCCCCACACCCACTCCCAGTCGTTGCTGGGCATAACAGAGCGCGAACTGGTATTCATGCTCGCGGCGATTCAGGCGCTTCAGGCCTTGGC
>JBDUBN010000315.1:0-3614 GCA_040004085.1 Novosphingobium sp. | reverse complement strand
CGACCAGCGCCGAAAAGCCCATTGCGGCATAGACATAGCCCTTGGGAATGTGGACGCCAAAGCCGTCGGCAATCAGCACCAGCCCAATCATCACCAGGAACGCCAGCGCCAGCATCACCAGCGTCGGGTTGCGGCCGATAAACTTGGCGAGCGGGTCGGCGGCGACCAGCATGATGCCCACGGTGATCACCACGGCGGCGACCATGATCGGAATGTCGTCGGTCATGCCGACCGCGGTGAGAATCGAATCGATGGAGAACACCAGATCAAGTGCGACGATCTGCACGATGGCCGAAGCAAAGCTCATCACCACGCCGCCCTTGTCATGATCGAGCAATTCGCCGCTTTCGCCTTCGGCGTCCATGTTGTGGTGGATTTCGTTGGTTGCCTTCCACAACAGGAACAGCCCGCCCGCGATGAGGATCAGGTCGCGCCCGGAAAACGCGGTTTCAAACGTCGGCTCGCCATGCGCGCCGGGGGCCCCGGTCAGGCCCAGGTCGATGACAGAGGCCTCAAGCGTGACCAGCCAGCCGATCAGCATCAGCAGCGCGATTCGCATGAACAGGGCGAGAAACAGCCCGATCCGCCGCGCTTTTTGTTGCTGGGCGGCGGGCAGCTTGTTCGAGAGGATGGCAATGAACACCAGATTGTCGATGCCCAGCACCACCTCCAGCGTGATCAGGGTAAACAGCGCAAGCCAGGTTGCGGGTTCGGACAGCAGGGCCATGATTTCCATAGCTGCTGTCTGCCTATCCCGCGCCGAACTGGCAAGCACCCGTAACAGCGCCCCGGCACTAATTGTGCAGAAATGTCACGCCGCCGCGCGCCAATATTAACCGGGCAGGAATCCATTCGCGCTGATGCAATTTTTCCGCTATGCCAGAAGATGCAGAGGAGAAGGCCATGTCGGTGCGTGGTTGCTTGAACCTGTCGTCCAGCTGGCTTCGTCCATGCCGCTCGGACGAACGGTAACTGGGCGAACGAAGGTACGTTTGGGTTTATGGGTTTCGATAGAGGTCGTCGCGGACGTGGTCGCGACAAGCGGGATGGTTTCGGCGAAGAAGGTTTCGACCCGTTTGCGGGTGGCGGTGACCGGTTCGGCGGTGGCGGTGGCAATCGCGGTGGCTTCGGCGGCGGTGATCGTGGCGGCTTTTCCGGTGGCGGCGCACGCTTTGGCGGCGGCGGTGATCGTGGCGGCGGCGGCTTTGGCGCCCCCCGTAGCGGCGGTGGCGGCGGCGGCGGCGGTGATCGCGGCGGCATGCCGGCCCAAGTCGTTGGCCAGGGCAAGGGCACAGTCAAGTTTTTCAACACCCAGAAGGGTTTTGGCTTCATCCAGCAGGATAGCGGCGGCGAAGACGTTTTCGTCCACATCAGTTCGGTAGAGCGCGCTGGTCTTGAAGGTCTGGCCGAAGGTCAGGAGCTGGAATTCACTCTGGTTGATCGTGGCGGCAAGATTTCTGCCAGCGATCTGATTGTCAGCGGCGATGTCATTCCCGTTGCCAAGCGCGAAGCCCCGGTTTCGCGTGAGCTGACTGGCGAAAAGGCAACCGGCACGGTCAAGTTCTTCAACGCGATGAAGGGCTTCGGCTTTATCACGCGCGATGATGGCCAGCCGGACGCATTCGTCCATATCAGTGCGGTTGAACGCTCTGGCATGCGCGAGCTGCAAGAGGGCGACCGGCTTGAATTCGACATCGAAGTCGATCGACGAGGCAAGTACTCGGCGGTTAACCTGGTGCCGCGTCAGGGCTGAACCGTCCGCACCGTTTCCGGTCCTTGACCGGCAACTGGCGAAATAGAAATACGCGCAAGTGGCGGTCCCTCAGGCTCATTCGAGCACCGGGGGCCGCCATTTGTCGTTTCCGCTGCACCCTCACCAAACATCCGAATTTGAATGCAAGGGAATGTCCCGATGTCGATTACCCCACTGATGCCCGTCTATCCCCGGACCGCGTTCCGGCCAGTGCGCGGCGATCATTGCCACCTCATCGGCGAAGACGGCCAGCGTTATCTCGACTTTGCGGCCGGGATCGCCGTCAACATTCTTGGCCATTCGCACCCCGGACTGATCGGCGCGATCCAGCAGCAGGCGGCAACGCTGATGCACGTGTCGAACCTCTACGGCAGCCCGCAAGGCGAGGCGCTGGCGCAGCGGCTGGTCGACCTGACCTTTGCCGACACGGTGTTCTTCACCAATTCGGGCGCCGAGGCGGTGGAATGCGCGATCAAGACGGCGCGGGCCTATCACAGCCACGTCGGCAATGATCACAAGTACGAACTGATTACCTTCAATAACGCCTTCCATGGCCGGACCATGGCAACGATCAGTGCGTCCAATCAGGAAAAGATGCACCACGGCTTTCTACCCTTGCTGCCGGGCTTCAAATACGTCGATTTCGATGATCTTGATGCCGTAAAGGCGGCAATCGGCCCGAACACAGCCGGATTCATGATCGAGCCAATTCAAGGCGAGGGCGGTATCCGCTCCGCCTCGGACAGCTTTATGCACGGGCTGCGCGCGCTGGCGGATGAGCACGATCTGATGCTTGTGCTTGACGAAGTACAATGCGGCTATGGCCGCACCGGCGCGTTCTATGCCTATGAACACTATGGCATCACGCCAGACATCCTCGCCACAGCCAAAGGGATCGGCGGCGGCTTCCCATTGGGCGCGTGCCTCGCCACCGAAAAGGCGGCGCGCGGCATGATCGCAGGCACCCATGGCTCGACATACGGCGGCAATCCGTTGGCAATGGCGGCGGGCATGGCGGTGCTGGACGCGGTCGGCAATGACGAGTTTCTGGCGCATGTGCGCGACATCGGTGATCGGCTGAAGTCGCGGCTGGTGCAGTTCATCGGCAATTACCCCGACCTTTTCGAGGAAGTGCGCGGACGTGGATTGATTTTGGGGATCAAGATGAAAGTCGCGCCGCGCGATTTCGTCGCGCATCTCCGCGATAATCATCAGTTGCTGACGGTTCCTGGCGGTGACAACACGGTGCGACTGGTGCCGCCACTGGTCATTGATGACAGCCATCTCGATGAATTCTTCGAGCGGCTATCTGCCGGTGCGGCCAGCTATCAAGTGCTGGAGACGGTGTGATGGTCAGGCATTTCCTGAACCTGAGCGATGCGGGCGGCGATGCGATTGCCGCGATGCTGAACGATGCGCTGGACCGCAAGGCGGCTCGGGCAGCCTTTACCAAGGGCCGCGCCGATACCGACGCGCCGCTGGCAGGCCACGTGCTGGCGATGATCTTTGAGAAGAACTCGACACGAACCCGCGTCAGCTTTGACATGGCGATGCGCCAGCTTGGCGGCAGCGCGATTGTACTGGAAGCCGGCGGCATGCAGCTTGGCCGGGGTGAGAGCATTGCCGATACCGCGCGCGTCCTCAGCCGCATGGTCGACGCGATCATGATCCGCACTGACGATCATGCCAAGATCGAGGAACTGGCCGCCCATGCCACCGTCCCCGTGATCAACGGCCTGACAGACTTGTCACACCCCTGCCAGATCATGGCCGACCTGCTGACCGTGATCGAGCAGGGCAAGGCCTTGCCGGGACTGGAAGTGGCATGGCTGGGCGACGGCAACAATGTGCTCAATTCGAT
>JBDUBN010000037.1:0-12214 GCA_040004085.1 Novosphingobium sp. | reverse complement strand
CGCCAGCCGATCCACGTCGCCAGTTGTTGCGCCTCTGGTCCCGGCAGCAAGTGGCAGAAGTTGAGCGCGCGCAGGTATTGGTCTTCCTCGACCCAGCCGCGTTCTTCCACCAGTTCCTTGTGCATCAACGCGATCTGCCCCGCAGGTCCGCCAAAACTGAGGCAGCCAATGCGGGCAAAGGCGCGGACCATCGCGCGGAATGTCGGCATTTCGGTTGAAATTCTTGGGTCAATTGGTTCGGCCCGGTCCATAACGTCTCCCCGGCAGAGCCACCGGCTCCGCACGCATAAAAAGTCGCAACGCTTGGGCGGGAGACGCCTGTCCGGGAGGCTGCCTTGCCCCGGTGAGCCTGTGTTAGCCAGCGATGCCGGATGCCGTCAAGATGCCAAAACGGGTGGGCATTTCCCGCTTCAATCGAGCCGCTGCACCGCCGCAGCGGCAATCGGCGACAAATCCGCTCCGCCCCCAGCCCTGATCGCCGCCGTCATGCGCGGTTCCCAGTAGAGCTTGATATGCTCGGCCGTTGCCGCCGCCGCGCGTTCATCACCTTGCACGGCGAAGTTGCGGGCGATCTGGTTGGCCATCAACGTCAGTTGGGCAAGGTCCATTATTCCGCCGCCTCTGCCGGAACTTCCGGTGCAATCCGGCGCGAGCGGGCGGACAGGGCTTCGTAGTCTTCCTGCCAATCGGTCGGGCCGTTGCTGGCCATGACCTGCACTGCGGTCACCTTGTATTCCGGGCAGTTGGTCGCCCAGTCGCTGAACTCGGTGGTGACGACGTTGGCCTGCGTCGCAGGGTGGTGGAACGTGGTGTAAACGACGCCGGGGGCCACCCGATCAGTCACCAGCAGCCGCAAAGTGGTCTCGCCAGTGCGGCTGGCGAGGCGCGTCCAGTCGCCGGATTTCAGCCCGCGATTTTCAGCGTCGGTGGGGTGCATTTCCAGCAGATCTTCGGGATGCCACGCGGTATTCTCTGTCCGCCGCGTCTGCGCGCCAACGTTATAGTGCGACAGGATGCGGCCCGTGGTGAGCAGCAGCGGAAAGCGCGGCCCGGTTTTCTCGTCAGTCGGCACGTAGTCGGTAACGACGAACTTGCCCTTGCCATTGGCAAAGGTGGCCTCGTGCATGATCGGGCTGCCATCGGGGTGCTCTGCGTTGACCGGCCATTGCAGCGATCCGGCTTCATCCAACCGCGCATGGCTGACCCCGGCAAAGCTGGGGGTCAGCCGCGCCACCTCGTCCATGATCTGCGCCGCATCGGTATAGTCCCAACCCAAGCCCCCCTCTATTCTCGCTAGGGCGTTGGCCAGCGCCTGCGTCACCTGCCAGTCCTCAAGACCATTGGCGGGTTCCATCACCTTGCGCACCATCTGGATGCGGCGTTCGGCGTTGGTGAAGGTGCCGGTTTTCTCAAGGAAGGTGCTGCCCGGCAGGAAGACATGCGCGTAATTGGCGGTTTCGTTCAGGAACAGGTCGTGGACGATTACGCAGTCCATCGCCTTCAGCCCCGCCGCTACGTGGTGCGTGTTGGGATCGGACTGGAGGATATCCTCGCCCTGAATGTAGATCGCGCGGAACGAGCCATCGACCGCCGCATCGAGCATGTTGGGGATGCGCAGGCCCGGTTCGGGATCGAGTGTTACGCCCCAGTCCGCCTCAAACAGCGCGCGGGTGGCGCTGTCCGAGATGTGGCGATAGCCTGACAGCTCGTGCGGGAAGCTGCCCATATCGCAGGCGCCCTGCACGTTGTTCTGCCCGCGCAGCGGGTTCACACCAACGCCGGGACGTCCGATATTTCCGGTAACCATGGCAAGGTTGGCGATGGCCATGACAGTGGAGCTACCTTGGCTGTGCTCGGTTACGCCAAGGCCATAATAGATCGCACCGTTGCCGCCGGTGGCAAACAACCGGGCCGCCGCGCGCAGATCGGCGGCGGGAACGCGGGTGACCATTTCCAGCACTTCGGGGCTGTGCCGAGCGTCTGATACGAACGCCGCCCAGTCCTGATACTCGTCCCAGTCGCACCGTTCGCGGATGAAAGCCTCGTCGGCAAGCTCTTCGGTGACGATCACGTGCGCCATCGCGGTCAGCACCGCGACATTGGTGCCGGGTTGCAGCGGCAAGTGGTAATCCGCCGCAATATGCGCGCTGCGGACCAGATCGATGCGGCGCGGGTCGATGACGATCAGCTTCGCGCCGTCCTTGCCGTTTTTTGGGCGCAGGCGCTGTTTCATGCGGCTGGCAAACACCGGATGGGCATCGGTGGGGTTCGCGCCGATGACCAGAATGACATCGGAGTGGTCCACGCTGTCAAAATCCTGCGTCCCCGCGCTGGTGCCGAACGTGGTCTTCAGTCCGTATCCGGTGGGCGAGTGGCAGACCCGCGCGCAAGTATCGACATTGTTGGTGCCAAATCCGGCGCGGACCAGTTTCTGCACCAGAAACGTCTCTTCATTGGTGCAGCGACTGCTGGTGATGCCGCCGAGCGCCCGCGCGCCGTATTGCGTCTTGATCGCAGCCAAGCGCGATGCCGCAAAGCCCAGCGCCTCGTCCCACGACACTTCGCGCCACGGCTGGTCGATGCTCTCGCGGATCATCGGCGCGGTAATGCGGTCGCTATGCTGGGCATAACCCCAGGCAAAGCGGCCTTTGACGCAACTGTGGCCGTGATTGGCCTTGCCGTCTTTCCACGGCACCATGCGCACCAGTTGCTCGCCGCGCATCTCCGCGCGGAAGGTGCAGCCGACGCCGCAATAGGCGCATGTGGTGATGACCGAGCGTTCCGGCTTGCCGATGTCCTTGACCGCTTTTTCCTGCAAGGTGGCGGTCGGGCAGGCCTGAACACAAGCGCCGCACGATACGCATTCGCTCGACAGGAAGTCATCGCCCGCCTGCCCCGCGCTGATTTGCGAAGCAAAACCGCGCCCGTCCATGGTCAGCGCGAACGTCCCCTGTACTTCATCGCAGGCCCGCACGCAGCGCGAACAGGCTATGCATTTGCTGGGGTCGAAATCGAAATAGGGGTTCGAGGTGTCGGTGGCGAGGCCAAGGTGGTTTTCCCCGGAATAGCCAAACCGCACATCACGCAGGCCGACGGCGGCGGCGGTATCCTGCAACTCGCAATCGTTGTTGGCGCTGCAGGTCAGGCAATCAAGCGGATGGTCGGAGATATATAGTTCCATCACACCCTTGCGCAGCTTTTGCAGGCGCGGGGTCTGGGTATGGACGGCCATGCCCTCTGCCGCCGGAGTGGTGCAACTGGCCGGAGTTCCGCGCATGCCGTCCACTTCGACCAGGCACATGCGGCACGAACCGAAGGCTTCCATATTGTCACTGGCGCAGAGTTTGGGGATCACCCCGCCGGTGAGCGCGGCGGCCCGCATCAGGCTGGTGCCCTGCGGCACGGTGACGCTGCGTCCGTCGATGGTCAGCGTGACTTGCGTCTCGCTCTGCACCGGCGGCGTGCCAAAATCAGCTTGCGGTTCATAGGCCATCGTCGGTCACCCATAACATGTTGTCACCCCGGGCCAGTACCGCCAGCGCCAGTCCGGCCGCAGCAGCCCGGCGCACCGCCAGATCGGTTGGCGCAGAGATCGTCACCAGCAGCGGACAGCCCGCACGGACAGTTTTTTCGACCAGTTCATAACTACACCTAGAAGTCATGACGATAAAGCCCTGACTGGCCGGGATGCCCGCCAACGCCAGTGCGCCGATCAGCTTGTCGAGCGCGTTGTGCCGCCCGACGTCTTCGCGGACGTGGCTGATCGTGCCGTCCTCAGCGCAGAACGCGGCGGCATGCGTGGCGGCAGTTTCGCGGCCCAGCGGTTGGTGGTCGCCCAGCGCGGAAACGGCCCGGCCGATGGCCTCCCGCGTGGCTAGACTGACGCGGGCCAGCTTGGGCAAGGGCCGCAACGCCGCCTCGACGCTTTCGATGCCGCAGATGCCGCACGAACTATCCCCCAGCCGCCGCCGCGCACGGTCCATGATCGGTTCCAGCCGGTGCGGCGGCAGGTTGACGCGCGCAACCACGCCGGTGCCCCACTCCGCGCCGCCGGTTTCATGGCATTCGACCGGGCCGATTTCCGCCGCGTCGGCCAATCCCTCGCCCAGCAGGAAGCCGGTGACGAAATCCTCGAGATCAAGCGGCGTCGCCATCATCACCGCGTAGGCTATACCATTGATCTCAATGGCAATCGGCACTTCCATTGGCACGTTGCGAGTGAGCGTTTCGTCCGTTCCCCCGGTGTAGCCTCGGCGCTGCATGGCAATCGGCATGGCGCCAATCACGCGAAGTCCGCCGGTTCAAAATCCTCGGGCCAATGCTTGAGCGCGCTGAGCACCGGATAAGGTGTGAACCCGCCGAGCGCGCAGAGCGAGCCGAACTTCATCGTCTCGCACAAGTCCTCGAGCAGTTCGATATCCGCCTCGCGGCTGCGTGGGGCCTTGGCGGCGTTGTGCATTTGCGGGAGGTTCTCGACGACACCTCCGACACCCGCACCCACGCGAATCCGGTCGATCAATTCCACCCCGCGCGTCGAGCCAATGCGGCAGGGAGTGCATTTGCCGCACGATTCCACCGCGCAGAACTCCATCGCAAACCGCGCCAGTCGGCCCATGTCCGCCGTATCGTCAAACACCACGACACCGCCGTGGCCGATCAGCGCGTCCGCCCCGGCATAGGCCTCGTAAGCGAACGGCAGGTCGAACTGGTCGGGGTGGATATAGGCCCCCAGCGGTCCGCCCACCTGAACCGCTTTGACCGGGCGGCCCGACGCGGTGCCGCCGCCAATGTCGTAAATCAGCTCGCGCAAGCTGATGCCGAACGCGATTTCATACAGGCCGCCGTGCTTGATATTGCCCGCCAACTGGATCGGCATGGTGCCCATCGAGCGCTCCACGCCCAGCGCAGCATACAGCGCCGCGCCGCCCTCGCTCAGGATATGCGGCACGGCGGCGAGTGTCAGCACGTTGTTGACCACGGTCGGGCAGCCGAACAGTCCCTGCAAGGCAGGCAGCGGCGGCTTGGCGCGGACTTCGCCGCGCTTGCCCTCGATCGAGTTCAGCAGCGACGTCTCCTCGCCGCAGACATAAGCCCCGGCGCCGACGCGCACCTCGATCACGAACGGCGCGATGATCTCCGCCGCCAGCGCAATCGCGGCATTCAGCTTGGCAATGGCGTGCGGATATTCGCTGCGGACGTAAATGTAGCCCTGCCCGGCGCCGGTGGCACAGGCGGCAATCGCCATGCCCTCGATGAGCTGGAACGGGTCGCCTTCCATCAGCATCCGGTCGGCAAAGGTGCCGCTATCTCCCTCGTCGGCGTTGCAGACGATGAATTTGCGGGGGTGGGCGGGGCTCACAGGGGCGTTCGCAACGGTCTGCCACTTGATCCCCGCCGGAAAACCCGCGCCGCCGCGTCCGCGCAGGCCGGACTGGATCATTTCGGCGATAACTGCCGGTCCGCCAACCGCCCGCGCGCGAGTCAGCCCAGCCCAGCCACCGGTCGCGGCATAGTCCGCCAGGTCGAGAGGCCGGGTCTTGCCAGCGCGGGCGAAAGTCAGGCGTTTTTGTGACGCGATGAACGGGTGGTTGGCGATCTTGCCGATAGCCTTGTCGCTCGTGCCTCCAAGAATTGCCGCAACGTCGTTCGCGGTGGCTGGCCCGAACCCGAATCCATCCACCTCAACCAGCGGTTCCAGCCAGTGCATACCCCAACTTGACACCCGCTCCACCGTGCAGCCCGCCGCGATAAACGCCGCCGCCACTGCGTCAGCACCGCAGGCCAGCGCCAGAGCGTCGTCGGAAATGCATACTACGGTCATGCGCGTTCAATCAGTTGGACGAGGCTGTCCTGATCGAGCCGTGCATAAAGTTGATCGCCCACTCGCGCGTTCGGGCCAACGCTGCACAGGCCAAGACAGTAGACGCTGTGCAAGGCCACCCGCCCTGCCGCCGCCGCTTCTGCAGCCGGAACCAGTGCCTCTACCCCGCGCGCCTGACAGGCCTCTGCCCGGCACAATTGCACGCAAGGGCGAGGATCGGGCTGGGCGGTGAAATCGTGATAGAAACTGACCACGCCATGCACTTCGGCGCGCGACAGGTTCAGCGCCTTGGCAATCTGCGCCTCCGCCGCCGCGTCAACACAGCCGAATTCAGCCTGCACCGCATGGAGCAATGGCAGCAATCCGCCCGGCACATCGGCGTGGACTGCCGCAAGTTCGGCAAGTCTCTCATTCGTAGCAGTCATGGCAGGACTTCTTGGCCGTTGTCCCTTGTCAGTCAACCCGAATACGGCACCGGATTTATTACCCGTCTGACATTGTGATAGCGGCGGTTCCAGCAACGCGGTCGATCGTCACAAGATACGGTGTCAGCGGGCCATCCGATCGAAAGATAAACCCCGGAAGCGCGGGATTATTCCAGTCGGTCGTCTGCATCGACTGTCCATCCAGCCGCAACCATGTTCCTGCGCGGGGAAACTGCAGGAACCATGAGGTACGCTGAGCTCGCCACGCGCTGAGCGCAGCGACGTGGTCCTCCAGATCAAGATCGCGCGCCGCCCAGTCGATCCATGTCAGCGCGTTGTCCTGAGCATAGGCATTGTTGTTGCCCTGCTGGCTGCGGCCAAATTCGTCGCCCGCCGTCAGCATCAATGTGCCGGTGGAGGCGAAAAGAGTGCCAAGCATGGCCGTCAGATCGACCCGGCGGCGGGCGAGCAACTCCGGATCATCGCTCGGCCCTTCTTGCCCATGATTCCATGAGTAATTTTCGCCATGCCCGTCGTGGTTGTCCTCGCCATTGGCCAGATTGTGGCGGTGTTCGAAGGCGACCGTATCGGCCAGCGTGAAACCATCGTGCGCGGCAAGGAAATTGACGCTGCGGCAGGCCTGTTCACCGAACACGTCCGCCGAACCCGCCAGCCGCGTCGCCAGAGCGCCCAGGCCGATGTCGCCGCGCCAAAACCGCCGGACATCGTCGCGATAGCGGTCGTTCCATTCGAGCCAATTCGGTGGAAATTGGCCGAGTTGATAGCCGCCGGGGCCGATGTCCCACGGTTCAGCGATCATCACCCGGTCGGCCAGCCACGGATCAGCGGCGATTTCGGCAAAGATCGGCGCGTCCGGGGCGAAGCCGGGGCTGCGGGCCATGATCGGGGCGAGGTCAAAGCGGAAGCCGTCAACCCCGCAGTAGCGCACGAAATGCCGCAGGCTATCCAGCGCTATGTCGCGGACCGCCGGGTTGCCGAAGTCCAGCGTATTGCCGCAGCCGGTGTCGTTGATCAGGCTGCCGTCCGGCGCATGGGCATACGTAGCGTTGTCCAGCCCGCGCAGCGATAGCACCCCGCCTTGCGCGTCGCTTTCGCCCGTGTGATTGAACACCAGATCAAGGATCACCCCTATCCCCGCCCGGTGCAGCACCGCCACCGTCTCGCGCAGTTCCGCTACGCCGCCCGGGCAGAGGCCCGGATCAAGCGCCATGAAGGTGACCGGGTTATATCCCCAGGCATTGACCAGCCCAAGCGGCGGCAAGTGGCGCTCGTCGATCCAGGCGGTGATCGGCATCAGTTCCACCGCGCTGACGTGGAGTTTTTGCAAATGGGCGATGACCGCAGGGTGCGCCAATGCCGCCACCGTGCCACGCTGGGCGGCAGGGACATCAGGGTGGAGCATGGTGAACCCGCGCACGTTGAGTTCGTAAATCAGCCCGCCTTGCGCGAACTGCGGCGGGGTTTTCGGGCACACTGGCAAGGTGGCTTGCACGATAGCGCGCGGCACCAGATCGGCGGTATCTGCTCCGAATTCGGCCAAACGCGGGTGCTGGACAAAGCGCCGGTCGAGTTCCACCGCGCGGGGATCGACCAGCAGCTTTGCCAGATCGAACCACCGCCGGTGTTCGGGTGCCCATTCGCCGTCGGCGCGGTAACCATAGCGGGTTCCGGCCAGATCGCCAGGAAGCTCAGCAGTCCACTCGTCGCCCTCGCGCTGCATGGCAATCCGGCGCTCGGCATCGCCGTCAAACAGGCACAGCCAGACCGCGCGAGCCAGTGGCGCGCGAACCGCAAACCTCGTCGTCACGTCACCACATCAGACGCAGTCCGGCCGGTGTGGCGGGCGATTCCGGCAATTACCTCTGCCGCCGCAATCAGATTGGCCAGCATAGCGGGTGTTTCGGCATCGAGATCGCCGCTAACGGGTTCATACCGTTCGAGATAAACCCGCAACGTCGCGCCTTCGGTGCCAGTGCCAGACAAGCGGAATACCACCCTGCTGCCGCCTTCGAACAGCACGCGCAGGCCCTGATTGCGGCTGATTGAGCCATCGACCGGGTCGGTATAGGCAAAACTGTCAGCCTCTGCGACGGTCAACGGCCCGAACACTTTGCCAGCCAAGCCGGGCAGCGCGGCGGTCAGTTCCCCCATCAGGGCATCGGCGCGGGCGGTTTCGATCGCCTCGTAATCGTGCCGCGCATAATAATTCCGGCCAAACTGCGCCCAGTGATCACGCGCCAGTTGGTCGACGCTGATTTGCTTTACTGCCAGTATGTTTAGCCACAGCAGCACCGCCCACAGGCCGTCCTTCTCGCGGACGTGGTCCGATCCAGTGCCCGCGCTTTCCTCGCCGCAGATGGTCGCCATCCCGGCGTCGAGCAGGTTGCCGAAAAACTTCCAGCCGGTGGGCGTTTCATAGCAGGGCAGGCCCATCGCCTCGGCCACCCGGACTGCCGCCGCGCTAGTCGGCATGGAACGGGCGATCCCTTTCAACCCGCCCACATAACCCGGCGCGAGGTGCGCATTGGCGGCCAGCATCGCCAGCGAATCTGATGGGGTAATAAAGCGGTGGCGGCCGATGATCAGGTTGCGGTCGCCATCGCCATCAGACGCCGCGCCGAAATCGGGGGCGTCGGCGGCCATCATTGTCTCGTACAATTCGTGCGCGTGGACCAAGTTCGGGTCGGGATGGTGGCCGCCGAAATCTTCCAGCGGCACGCCATTGCGCACGGTTCCCGGCGCAAAACCAAGGCTGCGCTCCAGAATAGCGACCGCATAAGGCCCGGTTACAGCACTCATAGCGTCGAACGCCATGGTAAATCCGCCCGCAACGGCGGCGCGGATTGCGGGGAAATCGAACAGTTGCTCCATAAGAGCGGCGTAATCGGCGACGGAATCGATCACTTCGACGTGCATTTCGCCGACTTGTGACGTCCCCAGCGCGTCAAGTTCAACGTCCGGCGCATCGACCGTCAGCCAGCGGTCAATTTCCAACGTCCGCGCGTAAATCGCCTCGGTCACCGCTTCAGGCGCGGGCCCCCCGTTGGCGACATTGTACTTGATGCCAAAGTCCTCATCCGGGCCGCCGGGGTTGTGGCTGGCTGACAGGATCAGGCCGCCCGAAGCGCCGTATTTGCGGATCACATGGCTCGCCGCCGGGGTGGACAGGATACCGCCCTGCCCGACCAGCACCCGGCCATAGCCATTCGCCGCTGCCATACGGATCGCGGTCTGGATCACCGTCCGGTTGTGATAACGCCCGTCGCCGCCAATCACCAGCGTTGTTCCCGGAGGCGCACCGGCCGCGTCGAACGTCGCCTGGATGAAGTTCTCGGCATAGTTGGGCTGGGCAAAAACGCGCACCTTCTTGCGCAGGCCGGAGGTGCCGGGCTTCTGACCGGCAAACGGAGTGGTGGAAACGGAACGGATCATTGGTTCTCCTGAACCAGTCGGTGGTACAATTCGGCATAGGCCGCGCCGCTGCTGGCCCAGCTAAAATCGGCTTTCATGCCGGTCTGCTGGATGCGCCGCCATGTATCGGGATGATGGTAAAGCCCGACCGCGCGGGTGATCGCGGCGGCGAGGGCGTAGTAATCGACACCGGTGAACTGGATGCCCGTCGCCGCGCCAGCGGCCAGCGCGGCAAGGTTGGCGTCGATCACCGTATCCGCCAGCCCGCCCGTCCGCGCGACCACGGGAACGCAGCCATAGGCCAGCCCGTAAAGCTGCGTCAGGCCGCAGGGTTCGAACCGGCTGGGCACCAGGATCGCGTCCCCGCCCCCCTGCATGCGGTGCGACAGCGCCTCGTCATAACCGATCCGCACGCCGATCCGGCCGGGATGGCGCGCGGCGGCTTTGTGCAGTTCCGCCTCAAGCGCTGCATCGCCTGACCCAAGCAGCGCCAGCCGTCCGCCAATGCCAACCAAATGGTCCAGCACCTCCAGCAATACGTCCATGCCCTTTTGCCAGGTCAGCCGGGTGATGACGACGAACAGGGGTCCGTCGTCCGTTTCCAGCCCGAACTCGGCCTCCAGCGCGCGCTTGTTCGCCTTGCGGCGGGCGATGGTGCGGGGGGTGAAAGTGGCGGGCAGCGCCTTGTCAGTGGCGGGATTCCATTCGGCTTGGTCGATGCCATTGACGATGCCAGTCACCCGGTGCGCACGGGCCTGGATCAGCCCTTCCAGCCCCATGCCAAAGTCGGCGGAGCGGATTTCGGTGGCATAACTGGGGCTGACCGTGGTGATGGCACTGGCGGCCTCAAGCCCCGCTTTCAGCATGCCTACCCCGCCGTGGTATTCCACCCCGTCCATCGACCACGCCGATTTGGGCAAGCCGAGCCGGGCGAAAATCTCACGCCCGAAATGGCCCTGAAAGGCGATGTTGTGGATCGTCATCACCGACGGCGGGACTTTACCCGGCTCTGGCGGCGCGAACCGAAGGTAGGCCGGTGCCATCGCCGCCTGCCAATCGTGCGCGTGGAGCAGGGCGAATTTCTGGCCCTTGACGCCGCCGCCCGCCAGGTCAGCCGCCGCCCGGCCCAGCGCGGCAAAGCGCCGCCAGTTGTCGGCCCAGTCCTTGCCTTGCGGATCGCCATAGGGACCACCGCCGCGTTCGAAATAGGCGGGCGCGTCGAGCACGATCAGCGGATGATCGCCCAGCTTGCCCGCCAGCAGCCGCGCCGGTTCGCCCAGCAGGCTATCGTACTTGTGCAGCACTTTCGGCTTGCTCAGCGCCGCCATGACCGCCGGAAAACCCGGCAGCAGCGTCGTCACGTCAACGCCGTGCAGCGCCAGCGCGCCCGGCAGCGCGCCGACCACGTCAGCCAGCCCGCCGGTCTTCACCAGCGGCACCGCCTCCGATGCAACCGAGAGCACTTTTATCGTCATTTAAGCTGTTCAATCATCGATTTGGTAATCAGGCACACGCCGTTATCCGAGCGGCGAAAACGCACCGCATCCATCGCCGGATCTTCGCCGACCACCAGATTCTCCGGAATGCGCACGCCGGAATCGATGATCACCCGGCTAAGCCGGGCACCCCGGCCGATGTTGCAATGGGGCAGGATCACCGCTTGATCGACGCTGGAAAAGCTACCCATTTTTACGCCGGTAAACAGCAAACTGCCGCGCACCGATCCGCCCGAAACGATGCAGTCCTGCGACACCAATGAAGATATCGCCTGCCCACGCCGCCCTTCCTCATCATGGACGAACTTGGCCGGTGCGGCGACGATCTGGTCAGTCCAGATCGGCCAGTCACGATCGTACATGTTCAGCTTTGGTACGACGTCAGTCAGATCGAGGTTGGCCTCAAAATAGGCGTCCAGCGTGCCTACATCGCGCCAGTATTCGCCAATCTGCTCGGCCGCGCGAATGCAACTGGCGGTGAAGCGGTGGGCGACTGCTTTGCCATGCTTGACGATGTAAGGGATGATGTCGCCGCCGAAATCGCGCGTCGATCCCGGCGTATCGGCATCACGGCGCAGCTGTTCGAACAGGAATTCGGTATCGAACACATAGATCCCCATTGATGCCAAGGCATTGCCGGGATCGCCGGGGATGCTGGGCGGATCTTTGGGCTTTTCGACGAAGGCCGTGATGGTGTCCTGATCGTCCACCGCCATCACGCCAAAGCCGGTAGCCTCGGCGCGGGGCACTACCAGGCAGCCTATAGTCACGTCTGCGCCCGAATTGACGTGCTGGCGCAGCATCAATTCGTAATCCATCTTGTAGATGTGATCGCCCGCCAGAATGACCATGTATTTCGGCGCGTGGCTGGCGATGATGTCGATGTTCTGGAATACTGCATCAGCGGTGCCTTCGTACCACGCCAGTTCGGAAATGCGCTGCGATGCGGGCAGGATGTCGAAGCTTTCGTTGCGTTCGGGACGCATGAAATTCCACGCGCGCTGCATGTGGCGGATCAGCGAATGCGCCTTGTACTGCGT
>JBDUBN010000314.1:0-3638 GCA_040004085.1 Novosphingobium sp. | reverse complement strand
TGGCTTCCTTGGGGATCTTGATGTCGCCCATCAGGATCATGTTTTCCATACGGCCGAGGCATTCACGCGGGCTGTTGGCGTGGAGTGTACACATCGAGCCATCGTGACCGGTGTTCATCGCGGCGAGCAGATCGAATGCTTCCGCGCCGCGAATTTCACCGAGGATGATGCGGTCAGGACGCATACGCAGGGCGTTCTTGACGAGATCGCCGATGGTGATCGCGCCGTGGCCTTCAAGGTTGGGCGGCCGGGTTTCCAGCGGCAGCCAATGCGGCTGCTGCAAGCGAAGTTCGGCGGCGTCTTCGATTGTCAGCACGCGCTCGCCCGGATCGATCATCTTCGACAAGGCATTGAGCATGGTTGTTTTACCCGAACCCGTACCGCCCGAGATCACCACGTTCATGCGGCAGGCACCGGCGATCTTCAGGCAGGTTGCCATCTTGTCGCTCATCGATCCGAAATCGCGGAGCATGTCGATGGTGATCGGCTTTTCGGAAAACTTACGAATCGAAATCGCAGTACCGCGCAGCGACAGAGGCGGCACGATCACGTTAACGCGGCTACCGTCCTTAAGGCGGGCGTCGGCCAGCGGCGTGGTCTGGTCGACACGGCGGCCAACCTGATTGACGATACGCTGGGCGATCTGGAACAGATGCTGTTCATCGCGGAACCGGATCGGCGCGAGGACCAGCTTGCCCTTCTTTTCGATGTAGGTCTGGTCCGGCCCGTTGACCATGATGTCCGAAATGTCCGGATCGTTGAGCAGTTCTTCCAGCGGACCAAAGCCGAGCAGTTCGTCGATCAGCACCTTTTCCAGCGCGAACTGTTCGCGGCGGTTAAGCGTGATCTTCAGTTCGGCAAGGACTTCGAGGATGATTGGACGGAATTCTTCGGACAATTCGTCCTTGGTCAGCGTCGCGGCGGCTTCGGGATCGACGCGTTCGAGCAGGCGCGGGAGGACCTGTTCCTTGATCTTGTGGACAGAGGCTTCAAAGCCCTCGGCCTGGAAATTGCCTTCGTTGACCGCATTGGCGCGGTCCGAAAGCCGGGTCATCGCGTCGGCCTTCAGCGTCGCCGAATCAACCGTGCGCCCCATCCCGTCGTCGGTCGGCAGCGGCGGAAACTGGTCACCACCAAAGGGCAAGGGGACTGCGTTGGCCTTGGCGGCGGGATCTGCTCCGACCCCGGTTTTCATGGGCCGCGCGACGCCAAATTGTGGACGGGAGCCGGGGGCCATGCTGCCCACACCACTTTTTCGGCCAAATGCACTCATCTGCAACATTCCCTATTGCCTGCCGAATCCGGAACCGTCAGGCGCAACACGAGCATTCGATATATGGTTGAAACTTTGAAAACTTCCTAACGCGGGTGATATTTTGGAAACCATGTTTGCAGGACGGCTCGAATATGAGGTGATTTTCACAGCTACCGCCCGCGCGGGCGCGTCGGCCAGTGGGCCGAAGAACCGGTCACCGCGGATTAATGCGGGACGCGCTTGATGCCGGGCGGACGGCGGCTATGCTACCGGGATGAAGACGCAGGACATTTCATGAAATCGCATGGCATTGTGCACGCATTGACCTTGGCTGGGGCACTGGTTGCCTCGCCCGCACTCGCCGAGGATCGTCCTTTGCCAGAATGGCTGCGCGGCACATGGGCGATGGAACATGGCTCGGCATGGGCCGAGGAGGTGTGGACCGAGCCGCGCGGCGGGATGATGCTGGGGATCGGGCGCGAGGGCTTTGGCCCTGACGTCAAAAGTTGGGAGTTGAGGCGGATCCAGCGCAAGCCCGATGGTTCAATCAGCTATTTCGCTCAGCCGAAGGGCGGCACGGCGGTGGAATTCCCGATGGCGGTATCGAGCGACGCGGCGATAGAATTCGCCAATGCAGCACACGATTTTCCGCAGCGCATCCGCTATTGGCGCGAGGGGCAACTGCTGATGACAGAGGTTTCGCGCATCGACGGCAGCGATGCGGTGCGCTTCAATTACCGCCCGGTGGCGACAGGCTCGGAAGACGGCAGACCCGCCGCCGGGGCTACGCAATCGCCGTAAACGTCGATGGCCTGGCTGTGGAATATCTCGAAATATGTGCGGGTGAACCACAGGCGGCAGTGCTTGGTATAGGCATGGACCTGCGTGGCCGTGCGCTGGTTTTCCTCCCACACTGGCCAGTCGTGGTACGTCACCACAACGCTGGGCTTCCACGCCAGAATGCGCCGCATTTCTGCCGCTGTGTCCAAATGGCTGACATTGTCTTCGGGCGGAAAATAGAGGTGGAATGAATCGAGCAGCGCCGTTGGCGGATAGGAATCCAGCAATTTGTAGAGGTAGATCGGGCCTTCATAGATCAGCAGGCGCGGATGGGGATCGCGGGCGCTGATATCGCGGGCGAGGTCGGTCATGACGGTGCGGGCCAGTTGCCGCTTGGCGAAATTGAGCGCCGGACTGCCGAGCAGGAAGAACAGGATTGCGGCATAACCCAGCATCAGCCCGACCGGCTTGCGGTCAAAAATGCGGGCGCTGGCGACGCAAAGCGGCAGCATCAGCGGCAGCATGTAGTGTTCGTAAAAGTTGGGCACCATGGCAACGCCCGCAAGCGCCGCCAGCAACCAGCCGAGCAGGAAAGCGCGCGGGGACTCCTGCGGTGCGTCGAGTGCAGGCCGGTGCGGCAGCGCCAGGCTGATCGTCACCGCCAGAAATGCCGGCGCGGCGAGGGTAGATAATGCGCCGATCCGCACCCAGTGATCGCCCGCCGGATCATAGGTCTTGTGCAGGTTGGATGTGACCATTGCGTGCCAGAATTCAGCGAAATGGCCGACAAGCGCGAAGGCCAAACCGAACAGCGCGAAGGGCAGGACGCCGGCGATGGCCATTTGCAGGCCCGCTATGCCGGTGCGGGTGAGCGAGGCCCCGCTCGTGTGCAATTGCCACAGGACATAGCAGCCAAGGAATAGCGCTTCGCATATGGCGGTCTGCTTGAAAGTCAGCGCAACGCCAGCCGTGAGCATCGCGGCGATGACCGAGCGCGGCATCATTCCAGCACGCAGTGCGGGCAGGGCGCGGATGACCATCAGCACTGCCAAAGCCATGTAAAGATTGTAGAACACCGGACTTTGCCCGCCCGCGCCACCGAACATCGGCAAGGTGGCGAGGTACAGCGTGCCCGCGAGCATTGCGCCTAATCGTCCGGCAAACCGCTCGGCGATCATTGACGCGATCTGCGCGGTGGCGGCGGCGCTCAGCAACGCGGCAAGTTGGTAGGCGACGACGTTGCGGGAAATTCCTGCGATCAGATAATAGGTCAGGAACAGGCCCGGTCCTTTGCGATCCCACACGTCGACATAGAGCATCTGCCCATCGTGCATCCGCTGCCCGGCGAGGAAGTAGAACAGTTCATCGTTGAAATAGCTGAGGTCGCCCAGCACCGACGCGCGGGAGATCAGCGCGAATAGCACGAACCAGCCGAACTGTGCGGTGCGCGTGGCGAACAGCCGCGACAGAGCATGCCCCGGATCGGCGGTGAGCAGCGACGTGCGTTTGGGCTTTGGCGGGGAGGTGGCGATGTCCATAAGTGCGGCGGTTAGACCGCATTAACCTTAACAAATAGCAAAACGGGGCAGTTTCCCGCCCCGTT
>JBDUBN010000313.1:0-3641 GCA_040004085.1 Novosphingobium sp. | reverse complement strand
GCGCGCCGAAGAAAAGGCCGCGCGCCTGCCCGCGATCATGACCGTGCCGCTGATCTGCTTCATCCTGCCGGTGCTGTTTATCGTTATTCTCGGCCCGGCAGCCTGCTCGATCATGGATAACTTCAAAGCGCAGGGCATGTCGTAAAGCGACCGGGTTCACGTCGGTTCGTCATTGCGAGGCCATAGGCTGGATTGCCGCGCTTCGCTCGCAATGACGATGTGGTTTTAGGCCCGCAAGGTTCAGGCCACTTCCTGCTCGATCGCGCCGAAGATGCTGTGGCCCTTGGCGTCGCGTACTTCGATCCGCACGACCTCACCGATGCGGAGCGTTCCGTCTGCGGGAGTCGATGCGCCAAATACCGAACCTGCGCCAATGCGCCTCGTCTTCGCCAGTTCGGCTATGGCCGCGCCGAAACTGTCCGGGCTGACGCTGACAACATCGGAGCTGTGCCCGCCACGTTCGACATGCAAGGTCAGCGGCTGCGACCACGCCTCGCCCAGCGCCTCGGGCGTGACGAGGACCGGCGAAAATGCACTGGCCTGCCCTGGATAAGCGCCGCTCACGCTGACATCGTTGACCAGCCCGACGAGCCGCACCACTTGCGCCGCTTCGGCTGACGCACCCTGTGCCACTTCGCCGGTCACCACGCAAACGCCGGGAGCCATGGTGCAGTCCCGCCCCCCGCCCTCGATAGCCGTGCGTGCGCCGCGCAAATGATTGCCAGCGCAGGCCTCATCGCGTCCGTTTGCCCACAGATACGCGCGCGGCAATGGGGCCAGCGCCTCGCGTTCATGAAAGCGTTCGCGCGGGATCGATCCGTGTTCCAGATCGACTGCCAGCGCCCTGAGCGCAGGCGCGTAACGCTCCCAACCATCCAGCGCCCCCTGCATCGTCGCCACGACATGCCCGGCATCAGCGCACCACGCGAGGTCTTCTGACACCACCACCAGCCGCCCATCTGCGCCGCCAGTATTGTTGTCGGTATTGATCGCGGAGAGGCTTGCAAGCTTCATAACGGAGTGTCCTTGTCCAGCATGTTGACGCAATCGCGGAGACGGGCGAGCAACTGCCGGAACTGCTCCCGCTCCGCCGGAGTGAAGCCGGCAAAGATGCGTTCGTCCATCGTCAACGCCAGCGGCATGATCTGGACATGAATTTCCCGGCCCGCCGCAGTCAGTTCCAGATGGTGGGACCGCCCGTCGCGATCATTGGGCTGACGCAGGGCAAGCCCGCGTTCCTCCAGCACCTTGCAGGCGCGGTTAACGGCGACCTTGTCCATCAGCGTCGCCCGCACCAGATCGCGCTGCGTGAGCGCGCCGGTATCGCCCAGAACCGCCATCACCCGCCATTCGGGGATGCGCAGATCGAAGTTGGCCCGGTACTCCTCGGCAATGCAATCGCTCACCGCGTTCGAGGTGACTGACAAGAGATAGGGCAGGAAATCCGCGAGGCGCGAGATCTTGTCAGGCATGGTAGAGACGTTTCTAATGCAACCACTTTACCGCGCAAGCGAATTAATCCGCCTTGACTGCATCCGGTGCTGCACGGGCAAAAGCATCGAGCGCACGGGCCGCAGCATCGATCCGCTCCAGCTTAGGAAACGCCTGCGTCGGCACCGCAGAACGCCGCGCATTGGCCATTTGCGGCACCAGAAAAACGTCGGCCAGATTGGGGTGATCACCACCAAACAATCCCTCGTCCGGTGCGACCCGTTCCAGCGCGGCAAAGCCGGTGGTCATCCAGTGCGCGACCCAGCTGGAGACACCTTGCTTGCCTACGCCCAGTTCGTTGCGCAGATACTTTTGCACCCGCAAGTTGTTGAGCGGGTGAATGTCCGCCCCAACCTCAAGCGCCAACCCGATCACCCGCGCCCGCGCCAATGGTTCAGCGGGGATCAGGCGCGGCTGCGGGAACTGGCTGTCGAGCCAGTCGATAATCGCCAGCGACTGCGAAATCACCTGACCGTCAACCGCCAGAGCCGGGATCAGGCCTTGCGGATTGATCGCCAGATAGTCCGGAGTTGATTGTTCACCTTCGGTCAGATTGACGTTCACCCTGCGAGCCTCGACGCCCTTCAGGTTCAGCGCGATCCGCACGCGGTAGGCAGCGGAGGACGGCGCGAAGTCATAGAAGGTCAGTTCCATCAGCCCAACACCCTTCCAGCAACTGCATCGAGCATTGCCATCAGCCGCAGATCACGTGCCATCGGAGCGGTAAAGATTGCCCCGTCCAGCGCCCGATCAATCGGGCTTGGCTCACGCTCGGGCGGCAACAACTGCGCCAGGTGACTGACCCCCGCGCGGGCGACTGCGGCGTTGGCCTTCATCACAGCCATGATCTCATCCGCCGACACCCCGGCGGCATGATCGCGCCAGGCGTCATAATCGGTCACCATGCCGAGCAAGGCATAAGGCAGCTCTGCCTCGCGCGCCAGCCGGGCTTCGGGCATCGCGGTCATGCCGATTACGTCCGCGCCCCATGCCCGGTACAGCCGGGATTCGGCGCGGGTGGAGAACTGCGGTCCCTCGATGGCGAGATAGCACCCGCTGGAATGCACCTTCGCCCCCGCAGCACTGGCCCCTGCCGCCGCCAATCCGGCCAAGCGCGGGCAGACCGGATCGGCCAGACTGACGTGGCCGACTAGTCCTTCGCCAAAAAAGCTGCCGTTGCGGCCATAGGTGCGGTCGATGAGCTGATCGATGGCCACGAAATGCCCGGGCGCCAATTCCTCGCGCAGCGATCCGATGGCCGACAGCGCCAGCACGTCCGTGACGCCGCAGCGTTTCAGTACGTCGATATTGGCGCGGTAGTTGACGCTGGCGGGTGGTAAGCGATGCCCGTCGCCGTGCCGCGACAGGAAGGTGAAGCGAACGCCGTTCAGGGTGCCGATCGTGACTGGCCCGGATGGCTCACCAAACGGCGATTTGACCGTGATCTCCTGAGCGGAATCAAGCCCGATCCCCGCGGCAAGGCCAGAGCCGCCGATCACCCCGATATGCCAGCCGCTCCCACTCACCCCAATACCCCAATCAACGTTGCACCAGAATTCCGGCGACGACAAAATCATTGAGATGCGCACGATAACGGTCACGCAGCGCCTCGTCGAGGACATCGGTGCCGGACGAGTGGCGCAGCACTTGGCGGGCCGAGAAAAACCGGTCCGCTGCGCCGATTACGGTAAAATAGAACAGTTGCGAATCAACCGGGCGGAACACTCCGGCCGCCACCCCGTCGCTGATCAGCGTTTTATAGGCATTGAGCAGCGGATTGAGATAGCTGTCTGCCAGCCGCTGCGCCTCGTCCGATTCGGCCTCGCGGATCATGCGCATCAGCAGGCGGTGGACATAGGGAGTGCGGAAGAAGTTATCGACCACCCGCGCCATGTGGATGCGCAGCTTGGTTTCCGGGTCGGCATCCTTGGCCAGCAGCGCGTCGACTGACTTGATGATGGCCGACCATTCGCGCTCAATCAACGCGGTCAGCAGCCCAGCCTTGTTGCCAAAATAGTACTTCACCAGCGCCGAATTCAGCCCCGACCGCCGCGACAATTCGGACAGCGACACGTTGACGATATCGCCTTCGCGCATGATCTCGCTGGCCGTATCGAGCAGAACCGAGCGCGCGTCCGGCACACTATTCG
>JBDUBN010000312.1:0-3643 GCA_040004085.1 Novosphingobium sp. | reverse complement strand
CCGATGGCGATGATGATGGAGAGCGCCGACATCATGGTCACTGCCGGGCGTATGGACAAAGCCATGTCCGCCCCCATCGCCGTCACGGCCACTTCCGAGGCACTGGGCGATCTGAAACTCTACCGCATCCCGGTGCCTGTCACCGTCGCCGCCCATTCGCAAAAGCAGGTTGCGTTCCTCAACGCTGACAAGGTGAAGGGCGATCTGGTCTATCGCTCTAAAGTATCCGGCACACCGCAAGACCCGCAAATGCTGTTCCGTTTTCGCAATCGCAAGGCAGACGGCCTCGGCGATCCGCTGCCCGCGGGCAAGGCAGTGCTCTATCAGGACAGCCCATGGGGCACGCAATTGGTCGGCGAAAGCACCATGCGCGACAAGGCGCTGGATGAAGAAGTCGAACTGGTATTCGGCGATCCGGTCAGCGTGAACTTTGCCAGTGTCGCCACGGTTGAGGGCAAAGGGCCGTGGTATGGCGTGACCACCACGATCACCAACGCCAATCCCTTCCCCGTCCGCGTCGAACTGGAATTCCCCACCGGCGACGGCTGGAATTACCGCAACCTGCCGGGCAAATTGCTCGCCAAACCCGGCAAGAAGATCTGGGCGCTAACGGTTGCACCGGGCGGCACGACCAAGCTCAATTACCAGTACGCCAACGTCGCGGACGTGAAGTAATTGGTCGAAAATCGACCACGCAAACTGGCGCTCCGGCGCAATCGCGCTAGACAATGCGTTTTCCAATTACCGGAGCGACCATGCGCCGTCTTTTGATTCCTTCGCTACTCGCGTTGTCGCTGGCCGGTTGCGCACAAACCGCGCACGTCCAGTCCGCCCCGCTTGCCGCCGTCCCGACCGTTACACAGCCGACGCCGCTCGTCCTGCCCTCCGCGCCTCAGCCCGCTCCGCTGGCCGATCTGGTGCAAGCGGTGGACATTCCATACGAGCATTTCAGCATGGCCAATGGCCTGAACCTGCTGGTCCATACCGACCGCAAGGCTCCGGTCATCGGCGTCACGCTCTATTACCGGGTCGGATCAAAAAACGAGCCGAAGGGCAAGACCGGCTTCGCTCACCTTTACGAACATCTGTTCTTCGGTGGTTCGGAAAACGTCGCCAATTTCGACGTGCCATTGGAAGCCGCCGGCTCAACCGCGACCAATGGCTCCACATGGTATGACCGCACCAACTATGTCGAAACCGTGCCCAAGGGCGCGCTTGATCTGGCGCTGTTCATGGAAAGCGACCGTATGGGGCACCTGCTGGGCGCGCTGACTCCGGCCAAGTTGCGCAAGCAGCGCGGCGTCGTCCAGAACGAGAAACGGCAGGGTGACAACCAGCCTTACGGGCTGTTTGAATATGCCGTGGGCGACGGGCTGTTCCCGGTCGGCCACCCCTATCGCCACGCCACGATTGGATCGATGGCCGATCTGAACGCGGCCTCGCTGGCCGATGTGCGCCAGTGGTTCTGGGACAATTACGCGCCCAACAATGTCGTACTGGCGCTGACCGGCGACATCGACGCCGCCGCCGCCCGGCCTCTCGTGGAAAAGTGGTTCGGCGACATTCCGCGTGGGCCTGCAGTACACAAGGTGCAGGCTGGCCCGGTGACGCTGGCGGCCCCGGAAAAGCGCGAACTGACCGATCAGGTGCCCACCATCCGCCTGACCCGCAACTGGAGCGGCCCCGGCACGAATGATGATGACACCGCCGCGCTGATGGTCGGGCTGGACGTACTGGGCGGGCTATCCAGCTCACGCCTCGACAATGCGCTGGTGCGCGGCAGCCAGTTGGCGGTGCAAGTGACGGCCAGCGATCAGGTGTTCGAACAGGTCAGCTTTCTGCAAGCGACCATGGACGTGAAGCCCGGCGTCGAACGCCCCGCCGCAGAAGCCGCGTTCGATGCAGTGATCGCCAAATTCCTGGCGGAAGGACCGAGCGCTGACGAAGTGCGCCGCTCCGCAACCCGGCTCGTCAGTGGCGAGATCGGACGGCTGGAAGAGATCGGCGGCATGGGCGGCAAGGGCGCGACGCTGGCCGAAGGTCTGCTCTATTCGGGCGATCCGGCCCGGTACAAAACCGATCTCGCCCGCATCGCCGCGCTGACGCCAGAAGAAGTGCGCGCCGCCATGCAAAAATGGCTGAGCCGCCCGGTGCTGGCGATCAATATGACCCCCGGACCGCGCACCCAAAGCGGTGACAAACTGGGCGGCTGGGGCGACGAGGCGACCACGCCAAAGTCGAAAAAGCGGACCAAGGCCAAGGCTGTCGTTAAGCCCCAAAAGCTTGCGAAATCACCGCCGCGCAAGGCTCCCCCGGTTGCCCCGGTTGGCGAACTGGTGGTCCCCGCAGTCGAGCGCAGCACGCTGTCCAACGGCATCCCTATCACGCTGGCCCGGCGCTCTGCTGTGCCAAAAGTCATGGTCAGCCTGAATTTCGACGCCGGGATTGCCGCAGATCGCCAAGACGCGCCGGGCACCCAATCGCTGATGTTGGCACTGCTGGATGACGGCACCACCAGCCGCGATTCCACCCGCATTGCCGAGGAACAGGAGCGGCTGGGCGCGACGCTGTCCGCCAGTGCCGGGCTTGATTCCAGTGCCGTCACGCTTAACGCGCTGTCCGCAAATCTGGCGCCGTCGCTGATGCTGATGGCCGATGTCGCGCGCAATCCCGCGTTTGCGCCAGACGAAGTGGCCCGCGTGCGCCACCAGCAATTGGCGCGGCTGGCGCAAGTTCAGGCCGAACCCAGCGCGCTGGCCAGCCGCACGCTGACGCCGCTACTGTACGGACCGGAGCATCCTTACGGCCAACCCAGCGACGGACTGGGCAACGCCGCCTCGCTCGCCGCGCTAACGCCTGAGGCGCTGCGGGCGGCGCATGACAAGTGGTTTCGCCCGGACCTCGCCCAGATCACGGTGGTCGGCGATGTCACTATGGAGCAGCTGAAGCCGCTGCTGGAACAGACGTTCGGCAACTGGCGGGCGGCGGGCATGAAGCCGGTAAAGCTGCTCGACAAGCCCGCGCCCCAGCCCCGCCCGCGGGTGGTGGTGATCGACCGCCCCGGCTCACCGCAATCGGTGATCATGGCCGGCCGCGTGCTGCCGCTTACTGGCCGCGATGCCGGGCATGAGGCGCTCGATCTGGCGAACGAGGTGCTGGGCAACGATTTTCTCAGCCGTTTGAACCTTGATCTGCGCGAGGAAAAAAGCTGGAGCTACGGCGTCTACAGCGCCGTCCCCTCACCGATCGGCCCGCGCATGTTCTATGTCACTGCCCCGGTGCAGGCCGACAAAACCGGCGCGTCGATCCGCCAGTTGCTCGCCGATATGAAGGCGTTTCCCAGCCGCAAGCCCGTCGACAAGCAGGAGCTGAACCGGGTGACCGACGGCAATATCCGCGGGTTGCCGATGCGCTTTCAGACCAATGCGCAAGTGCTGTCCGCGCTGATCACCAACGACCGGCTCGGACGCCCCGCAGACTATTACGCCACCCTTCCCGCCCGCTATCGCGCGATAAATGCAGACGCACTGAACGCGGCGGCGAAAAGCTATCTGCAGCCGGATGGCCTGACATTCGTGGTAGTCGGAGATCGCAAACAGATCGCGCCGCAACTCAAGGGGCTGGGCTTGCCGGTGGAATACCT
>JBDUBN010000311.1:0-3644 GCA_040004085.1 Novosphingobium sp. | reverse complement strand
CGATGGGGTCACTCATTCTATTAGTTGGAATAATATTCCGCAAGATGGAAGTTTATCACGGTGGCTCTTGTCTAGGACACCCCTTCCTGAAGGTCGCGTCAAGGATTGAGGCAGTAGATACGCAATGCTGAAGACGCGCGCCCAGTGGCCTGTTCTGTCACCCTCTCAGGCAAGATCCAGATCGCGAGTCATGCCGCCATTTGTTCGCCAGTCCCTGATCAGTTGCGCATATTCCAGCGGGCCGCCTCCGTAGGGGTCGACCAGCAGCGAAAGGTTCTCCGTATGGCCCTCGCCGTTATAGACGCCGGGAGTGCATTTGCTGAGGTAGGCAAGATCGCGCCGCGACTTCTGGTTGCACTGCGCGGTCCATGCATCTTCCGCAGCCTGAGAGACTTCCATCCGCGTGACCCCGGATCGCAGCAATTCTGCGATCGTCTCGGCGGCATGTTCAGCTTGATCTCCGAATGAGTAGGGAATGTTGATAGTCCCGGCGGACTGGCGAAGAGTGCCGATGACAAACAGGTTGGGAAAGTCCCGTGTGAACATTCCATGTAATGAGCGAAATTCGTGATCCCACTTTTCCGCTAGTGTCCGACCGCCCACGCCATTGAGCGTGAAGCCGCCGGAACGATCGGCGCGAGCTGCGAAGTCGAAGCCTGTGGCAAACACGATGCCGTCCACCTCGTAGTGCTTCCCTGCGATTTCCAGCCCGGTTGAGGTAATCCGCGTGACGCCCCGGCCCTGAGTATCGACGAGCGTGACGTTCTCGCGGTTGAACGCCTCAAGATAGTCATCGTGGAAACAGGGGCGCTTACAAAAACGGCCATAGAATGGCTTCAGGTCCGCTGCAGTGTCAGGGTTTTTAACAACATTATCGATGCGCTGGCGCATGCGTTCCATCCGGCGGAAGTCCGTCAGCTCATAGACTTCGTCCATCGACATTACGCTGGCATCTTCGCCCTCGAGCAAGAGTGGTTCTGGTGACCAGATATCGCTCCACTTGTCGCCGACCAGGTTTTCAGTCTGAGGAATGCCTGCCAGAATCGCGTCGAAATTTTCCATGCGTCGTCGCTGCCATCCGGGCTTCTGATTCCTGAACCATGACACGTCGGTTGGCGCGTTGTCGCGCACGCCCACGGCTGATGGCGTGCGTTGGACAACGATGAGTTCCTTTGCCGCCTTCGCCAGTTCCGGAACAACCTGTACGCCGGTAGCTCCGGTGCCGATAATCGCGATGCGTTTGTCGGCAAGCTTGTCCATCGGGGTCGTCGGGCTGCCGCCGGTAAAGTCGTAGTCCCAGCGGCAGGTATGAAACATGTGGCCGGTGTAACTATTGATCCCCGGGATTTCCGGCAGGCGCGGCGCGTTCAGCGGTCCGCTGCCTAGTACCACGAACCTTGCGTGGATCACATCGTTGCAATCGGTTTCGACGCGCCACCGCCGCCGGTCTTCCTCCCATTTGAGGCTCGCGACCTGGGTCTGGAACAGCGCCTTGGGATAGAGGTCGAAGTGACGGCCTATAGCGCGGCTGTGCTCGAGGATCTCGTGCCCCGGCGCATAGCGCATGGAAGGGATCGTTCCAATCTCCTCAATCAACGGCAGGTAAATATAGGATTCGACGTCGCACATAACGCCCGGGTAGCGGTTCCAATACCAGGTTCCGCCAAAGTCGCCGGCTTTATCGATAATCAGGAAGTCGTCGACTTTTGAACGCCGCAGGTTCGCCGCCGTGAGCAAACCGGAAAAGCCCCCGCCAAGGATCAGGACGTCGACGTCTCGCGAAATCGGATCGCGCTGCGCAGCCGGGTCAACATACGGATCTGCAACCATCTTCGCATAGCGGCCCTCCAGATCGATGTAGCGATTAGCACCGTCTTGCATCCGACGATCGCGTTCCGCAGCATAGCGTTTACGGACATCGGCAAATTCGTCATTCATGTCTAAATTCTCCAATCCGTGGATACTGAGGCCGTTTTTCAACGTAATCGAGAGCGAACCGGTTCAGCCGTGCGGCACGAACCTCGAAAAAAATCATACTGACCAGATTAGTCAGGGATCAGCATTTCGATGCAGATGGGCGCGTTAGACGCATGCCATACCAGTGCCCTGTTCTCAGTTGGCATTGAGTCTCTCCATTTCGATCCCGCATTTGCGACGAAGACAGATATCCCTTCAAAAACGACGCAGTTCATCAAACGGCGTTCTAATCATCAGAATATAATCCCACAAGATGAGATTTATGATGCTGTTTAGCCTAGGACGGCTGGGTATAGACCGCACGGCTGCCGCAACGGGTATGTCTCCATGTCGATCTCGATTTTGCCACGCGGACTTAATGTCCCCTTGTCAAGCACCGCGCGATGCAGTAACCATTATTCCAAGGATCAGAACACTGTCCTGCAAAGTGAGAATGGTGGGGATGAGGCAGCAGGATTTGAGGGCTAACGCCGAAACGACTGCCGCACCGGAAGCCTCCGGGCTGGCGAGAGGGAGTGTATGCGATGGCAATCGTTGAGGACGTGCGTAGTTATGCGTCGGTTTCCCGCATGCTTGATGGGAAGCCCAGGAAGATGTTTATTGGCGGCGAATGGGTTGAAGCGGCTTCCGGCAGGACCTTCCAGACGACCAACCCCGCCAATGGTGAATTGCTTGGCCATATTGCCGAAGGCGATGCCGAGGATATCGATCGCGCCGTCCGCGCTGCACGCAAGGCGTTCGAGGGCGAATGGTCTACCTGGAATCCGCAGGAACGCATGGCGCTGCTGATGCGTGCCGCTGATCTCGTCGAGAAGCATTTCGAAGAACTTGTCACCATCGACACCCTGGAAATGGGAGCCCCGATTTCACGGGCGCCCTTCATGAAGCAGATGATTGTCGGGGCAATCCGGTTTTATGCGTCACAGGTCTTCAACACCGCAGGCAACACCAGGGCGAATTCGCTGCCAGGTGATTTTCGTACATTCACGCTGCGCTCCCCTGTCGGCGTGGTCGGCGGTATCATCCCTTGGAACAGCCCGCTCCTGAGCCAATGGTGGTTGCTCGGGCCGGTATTGGCGACGGGTTGCACGCTGGTGCTGAAGCCCGCCGAAGATGCTTCGCTGGCGGTGTTGCGCACGGCGGAATTGCTTGAGGAGGCCGGGCTACCCAAGGGCGTGGTCAACGTGGTTACGGGATTCGGTCCCACGGCAGGGCAGACCCTGGCCGAGCATCTCGATGTCGACCGGATCGGGTTCACTGGCTCTACCCAGACTGGCCAGCGGATTATCCAGGCATCGGCCCGCAACATCAAGCGCGTGCAGGTCGAACTGGGCGGAAAGTCTCCGGACATCATCTTTGCCGATGCCGATCTCGACAAGGCGGTGCCCGGCGCGGCGATGGCTGTCTTTGCGAACAGCGGTCAGGTATGCTTTGCAGGCACGCGGCTCTTCGTCCAGCATTCCATCAAGGAAGAATTTCTGGAGCGACTGCAGGCCTTCACGAAGACACTGAAGGTCGGACCGGGGATCGATCCATCGACGCAACTGGGACCATTGGTTAACCACAAGCAGCTTGAGCGTGTAACTGGATACTTTGAACTCGGCACCAAGGAAGGCGCCCGGCTGGTCGTCGGAGGCAGACGCCTCGGTGGAGAGCTCGCCAAAGGG
>JBDUBN010000310.1:0-3658 GCA_040004085.1 Novosphingobium sp. | reverse complement strand
GAGACGTCGATCGCGCCACCGCAATATCCGACGGATGACCGCGACTACCTGCCTGGTGCCCGGTTCCGGCCAATCTGATCCGGGATGTCTTCACGGGGTCAAGCACCGCCTCATTGCGGTTCCGCTTCCTTCACCCACATGGTCGTCGCCCTTGTCAGGACCGGGCCGTCCCATCCATTCTGCCGGGTCTCAATTTCCACACAGGCCGTGCTCCGACCGACGCGCAGGACCTCGGCGGTCAAAAGAATATCTGCTGCCGTGAAGGCCGGCCGCATGTATTCTATTTCCAGAGTCACGCAGCGTGCCTGTCCGCTCTGGGACCAATCGCTGAGGATAACTTGCGCCGCGCGTTCCGAGGCGGCCGCAATGACCCCCCCATGAAACGCGCCTACATGTGCCTGCCCGGCCAGCCTTGGTACACCGGGAAGAATGAAACGGCCCCCGCTCAAGGATTCGAGGCCCAGAAAGCGTGAAAACGACGCGGGCCCTTCGGGCATAGCCAGCGGTGCCGGAATCTCCGAATCGGCGCGCGCTGACTGGCGACCCGGATAAACGCCGGAAAGGAAACGCCCCGTACCAATCGCGCACGGACTATCGCCCATATTCTGCCAGAGCGACCCGACCGCAAGGATAACATCGCCCTCGCCAAATAGGCCATCGACATTCACCCTCGCAGGTGCGCCTGCGATCAACGGTCGGCTCCAGTCGATCCGAAGGTCGATCGTCGTGCTAGGCGGAAAATTCGGCCGACCTAGCGAAATCGCAAAGCCAAGTACGTGGTCCATGATCATCGCAGTCAAACCACGGGCTATCGCTGGCTCTGGCCCATCATCGGCGATCCAGCCCGACCAAGGGAGTTCAAGCACGACCTCGCCTCTGGAATCGTCGATAGTGGTGTCGAACACATGACCGTACTGCGATCGACGGAGTCGATCACCGAGACACGAGGCTGTCACTTTAGCTCGGTTGTCGCGCAACACGTACTGCCGCCAGGTCCAGCTTGACCCAGGGCTGTTGGTGATCGGTCCATATCTCCATCTTCGGCGACAGCTTGCTGGTGTCGTCCAGCGTCCCAGCCTTCACGAAGACCACACCCGGCGCGCCTTCTCCGATTGAGAAAAGCGGCGAGCCACAGTTGGAGCAGAATTGCCTCTTCAGCACACCCCCGCTTTCGCCGCGATCTTGAAAAGTAGCAACGTCGCCCTCAATCGACAGCAATTCCGCTGACACGCCGATGTTAACCGAAAAGGCGCTGCCCGATTGCTTCTGACAGTGCCTACAATGGCAAATCGCGGTGAACATCGACTTGCCATCCACACTGTACCGAACGTTCCCGCAAAGGCATCCGCCCTTCATCGACATAACTCCATATCTGTGAACTTTGGATCTTATGCATATTATAGGTTCATTCAAATATCAAGGACGAAGACCGCTCGGGTGGCAGCCCCACGTTCGGTTGCAGGCAAACTGCGGCGATCTGCCGTACATTTGCCGGAGCACGCTAGCTGGACGGGCAAAACCCACATAAATTTATTGAACAAATATATAAATTGTTGCAGGAGTGGCAGGCAGTCAGTTTCGGATCAGACATGAAGCCGCTCGCTCTGAACGGTAGTCCGAAAGAAATCTGGCTTCCATCCTGGCCTCCGCCACTTTTCAACGTGCTGTCAGATCAAAAGGTACGCCATGTCCGCCAATCCCGTGAAAGCAGTTGGGGTACCTGACGATTTCCTCGCGCTCGAACGGGTCGTCCGCTCCCGGAGGTCAGTGCGTGGTTTTCTTCCCGACCCGGTGCCGATGCAGACCTGCAAGAGCATTTTTAGCCTGGCTCAGGCGGCGCCTTCAAATTGCAACACGCAACCTTGGCTCGTCCGGGTGGTCAGCGGTGAACGCCAAGCCGAATTGCGGACCAAGCTGATCGAAGCCGTGACATCTGGCCAGGCTCCGGCCCCTGACTTTCAAGGATTGCTGAACTACCCTGGCATTCATCGCGACCGTCAGGTGGATGCCGCCCGGCAACTCTACGGCGCAATGGGCATTGCGCGCGATGACCAGAAGGCCAGGAGCAAAGCCGCCCTGCGCAACTTCGAGTTTTTCGGCGCACCACACGTGGCGCTGATCTTCGTGCCAGACTGGGTCCAGCAACGCGAACTGGCCGATTGCGGCCTTTATGCGCAGACACTGATGTTGGCGATGACCGCCTTCGGCGTCGCGTCATGCCCGCAAGCTGCCTTGGGTTATTACCCAGCGGTCGTGCGCTCGGTGCTCGACATCGATCCGGCCACCCGCCTGCTTTACGGCATATCGTTCGGCTTCGAGGATCCATCCGTCGCTGCCAACGCTACGCGCGTAGGAAGGGTGCCGTTGGACGAAACCACGGTGTTCCTTGATTAGGCGCGGCAGAACATGAGACCAACCGTTCCTGAGGCAGCACCGCAATGAGCATCACTGTATCGCGTGAGCGCAACGTAACAATACTGTGCCTGAACGAGCCACAGCGCTTGAACGTGATCGGCACGAAGATGGCGGACGAACTAGGACTTGTGGGGATTTAGGATTGATCCGTGCAACATTCAAGAATTCATCAAGTTGGCAACAGCAGGAAAATATTTGGTGCGCCCACAGATGGAATAGAAGTGGCGTCGGTTTGGCACGGTGGCTGGCGTCCGCCAAACATAGATCGGTCCGCTGCCAATATCGTGACGTTCCATCGCAGCGCGAACCAAGCCGCCACGCCCAACGGCATCACGCAGAATCCCCAGATTCTGCTCCACCGTCCAGCGCCGACAACCCGACACCCGACCAACAATCTCAATCCGAGTAGTCATATGAGCGCTCGTATGACTACTCGTCCGTTCGCCCTCGTTATCGTCGATCCGCGCCGCCCATCAACGCGCCTCCGCGCAAGGCGATCTGCTGACCACGCTTACTTTGCTTTTAGGGTCTTGCCGAAAGCTATACTCCGCCATCGCAGAGCGCATAGACACGGCCAATGGGAGTATCCAGTACAAGCGACAATACCCCCCAAATACCCCCAATTCATCGGCGCGAGGGGCAATTCTGCCGTCTGGAAGCGCGACGAAAAAGTCCGAAAACGGTGCGATTTCAGCGACCAAGAACCTAATCCCGAAAGAGAAACCCGACACTGTTCGAGTCCCACTTTTAAATTTTTTATCATTTAAAAACAATATTTTATGGAATTTGGTAGCGGAGGAGGGATCCACGGATAGCATTTATCAAACTGTTATAGTTTGATAAATGCTCAGAAATGTCCCAAAAATACCCCCTCCGATACCCCCGCGATTTGGGATGCGACGAACAGCCGTCTTTGCGCGATGAATGATCGCCGAAGGTGCTGTTTGATATTATTTGTGGTCGTGGTTGGTACCCCGACCGTTCTACACTTCCCTTGCGAATATGCCACGCCAAACCGGACTGAATATGGGAGGGGCCTGGCACGCGCTGGCGGACGCGATCTACGCCAACCGACTGGTCAATCTCCAGCGAGCCGTCACCGCATATGTGCCAAATCGGCCCTTGCGGAGCCGCAGTTCCCATCAAGCAGGCGGGGGAGGTGATGATAAGCACCTCATCTGAGAGAATCCGTAAGCGGGGCCTGTAGGCCGCCGGTCAGGCGGCTTTTGCCACCATTGGCTGA
>JBDUBN010000036.1:0-12350 GCA_040004085.1 Novosphingobium sp. | reverse complement strand
AAGTGACACCGCCCATCGCGCGCGTAGTTTTCTCGGGTGCTTTGCAACCGGTTGCAACAAGGCAGCGCGAAGTAGCTGCGCAGCGAGCGGTAGGTGGACGGCGTCACCGCACACTGGCCTTCACCTTCGTCCACATCTTCCCAATTGTCCCATGAACAGGAAGGCGTCCTCGTCACCCGTGACTGTGCGATTGCGCTGTGCGTCACGCGGCCTTGGAAGTGACCAATTTTCCCGATGCCAACGGCAGTGAAGAGTTTAGCTTGGATCTTCCTAGCCAATCGCGCTGAGTGTGCCGTGCATCTGATAGAAATTGGAACTCGCGTCGGTGAAATAACTGAGCGAGACTCCATCAGTGAAATTGTCGACATGAACTACGGTCGAGCCATCGGCTTCCTGCCATGAAATGGCATATATGCCCTTGGCCACTTCCCGGGCTGTGTAGCGAGCCGACCCGCGCAGGCCGGTTATGGGACCGCCCACAACCTCGAAGTGAACCTCATCCTGTGAAAAGTGGTCCTCAGCCACGAAGCCATCGTAATCGAAGCGATAGGTCTTGCCGACGAATTCAAAGGCCATCACTGGATTTCCTTGTTTGAAATGTACTGGCAGGCCGCCCCTGAATCAGTCGCGCCGACGCCAGCGGATGAGGATACGCGGGAAAACATCGCTTCGGCGATCGCGATCAAAATAACGATGCTTTAACGCAGCGGAAACGTGGACGACGAGCAAGCCAGCCAAGGCGTACGACGCCAGCTTGTGCACGAGGTTGGCGATCTTCTGGACCTGTTCGTTGTCGGGGATGAGCTGAGGGAGATCGACCACGAAGAAATGTATGCCGCTGCTGTGCACGTAGGCGCTGGAATCGGTATATCCCGCCAGTGGCACCAGCAACATAAGCAGATAGAGCAAGCCGTGCCCGGCGGCAGCCGCCTTCCGTTCCCACGGCTGCATCGACAGGGGGAAGCCAGGTATGCGCGAACGAGCACGGACGGCCATTCTCAACAAAATCAGGAAGAACGCCAACATTCCGAAAGACTTGTGCCAGAAGTACAGCTCCTCAGAGTGTTCTTTCAGCGATGTCATGTAAAGGCCGAGCGAGATCAGGCCGATGATTGTCAGGGCCATGAACCAGTGGATCAGCCTGAGAGCCAGCGGGTAAGGTGCCCCGCTGTCTTCGGACTGATGCAGCACAGAATGGCCGGCGGGCATTGGTGTTACCATGCGCACAACTCCCTATTCCTGTCCCGAAGCAGGGCGATCTGCGGCCACAGGTTCCACGGTGACGCAAGTTCCCTTGAGCGTCACGAGCATCCATTCAATCGGGACGCTGTCCACATTCCGGAATTCATGCCGTTCAGGCGAAGGCTCGATGAAGCGCAGGTCGCCCTTCTTCATGTCGAGCAGGCGTTCATGCGGCGCACCGCCATTGGGCGAAGGCGCAATGACCAAGCCCTTTCCGGTAGAAAGCAGGATTTCCATCTGCTTGCAACGGTGCAGGTGCATCCCTGTCGTCTGTCCGGGATTTACGACAAAGTGCTGGGCAATAACCCGGTCGTTTTCGAACACGACTTCGCTGGTGATATTGTCATAGGTCATGATTTCGGGCGCGCTCGCCAGCAGCAAGCCAAGCAGTGCACTCATGGATCACCTCATCAGCGAGTTGGCTTCCAGCACCCTGCTTCCCTGGAGAAGCAAGGCGCTGGAATGGTAAGCAGGCGTTCAGTACGACAGGCGGCCAGAGATGCCGAAGGTCCGCGGCGCACCGGCCAGGCGGCTGGACAGACCGGCATTTCCGGCGAAGAAGGTTTCGGTGAAGTACCGCTTGTTCGCCAGGTTCTTGGCCCAGAGAGAAACCTCCCAGTTCGCTCCCGACTTGGCCAGCGTCATCCGGCCGTCAATCAGCCAGTACGCCGGTTCGGACGTTGCCGGCCGGTTTTCAATCTGGTGGTTGGTATCGCTCTTGTAGCTGGCCGTCAGCATGGTGGCGAGCGAGAGCGAATTGCTCAGATCGAATTCGTAGCGCCCCGTCGTGGTGAAAGTGACCTTGGGCGAATCCGGCAGACGGTTACCATCAAGCGGGATCGAGAAGCCGCCCACTGAACGGACCACCTTGGCCTCGTTGATCCAGCCAAGACCGGAAATCAGGTCCAGCCCTTTGGCAACCTTCCACTTCACGTCAAACTCGGCGCCATTGACGCGCACCTTGGGCAGGTTGTCGATCGTGAAGACAAACGTGTTCACGTTGAAACCCAGAGCCTGCATGTTGGTGTAGTCGTAGTAGTACCCGGCTCCCGAGAAATGCAGCTTTCCGTCGAATGCCTTGGCCTTGAAGCCGGCTTCGTAAGACTGGATCGTTTCCGCACCAAACGGCCCGAATTCACGCGGGATTGTTGCGAAGAAGCCACTGAATCCGCCCGATTTCACACCGCGACTGGTATTGGCATAGATCAGCAGGTCGGGCGTTGGCTTCCAGTCGATGCCGACCTTCCAGGTGAATTTGGTGTTGCTGATGCTCGAATTCAGCGCAATCGGACCGCCAGTGAAGCCGATCATGGGGGAAGTCCCCTCGACCGGGACGAGACCGAACACGTCGCCCGTCCTGCCGCCAGTGACATCCGCACTGTTGATGAAGTCCTGGTGACCATCGAAGCTTGTCTTTTCATGCGTGACGCGGCCACCGGCAATGAACTTGATCTGGTCGGTCAGTTCGTAGCTGATCTGTCCGAAGCCAGCATAAGTCGAGGTGCGTTGATCATAGATCACCGCAAGATCACCCAGAAAGCGGAAATCGGTATCGAAAACATCGCGCGTCTTGTTGCTGTCGTGTGAATAGTAACCGCCCACAATCCACGTAAACGGCCCATGACCGGTTGAAAGCGCACGCAGTTCCTGTGTGAAGTTCTTGATCACCGAGTCGTACTTGACGCCGGCCAGCTTGTTCCGGTTGCCGTCGAAGTCCTCGATCTGGTCGCGATCGAAGTGGTCGTAGCCGCTTACCGACACAACCTGGAAATTGTCGAAATCCTTCTGGATGCGCAGCACACCACCCAGGCCGCGGTTGTTGAAGCGGCTGTTGACGTTGGACGTGGTGGTGAAAGGATCGCTGTCGGCATCGTGATAGCCTGAACGATCGACACAGTTCGGATCGGCCTGAATCTGGTCGGCGGATCCTGTCAGTGCGGTGGCACAGAACTGGTTGCGGCCAACGCCGCCATAGTAGCCGCCCCCCGGATATCGTGCGTCTGCCACGAAGGACGACCTGCTGTACGTACCAACCGCGTCGAACGGCCAGGGTTCGCTGTTGTCGTAACCACCATGAATCGAGCCAAGGACCTCCCAATCCTCCGCCGGCTTCCAAAGCAGCGATCCGCGTACCGCAAATTTATCGACTTTACCGTCGGTCTTTCCGGTAAAGGTATTGCGGAAATAGCCCTCGCTCTGGTTGTCCTTCACGAAAGCGATTCGTACCGCTAGCTTGTCCGTTATCGGGCCGCCGACCGCCCCTTCGGCGACGAAATGCCGATAGTTGCCATAGTTTACGTCGATGAAGCCCTCGGGGGTGAAGGTCGGCTTGTGCGCGCGAAAGGTGACGGCACCGCCCGTCGTATTGCGGCCGAACAGCGTACCTTGCGGGCCGCGCAGGACTTCGACTGCCTCGGTGTCAAATACCGAAAAGCTCATCATTGAAGTCGTCGGAATGTAAATCTCGTCATACATAGACGCCAACGGTAGGGTTGGCGTTGCCCGTGAATGCCGTAATGCCCAGTCCGCGCAGGTTGAAGATCGGGTTGCCAGCACCAGTTGCATTCTTGACGTTCATGTTCGGCGTGAATTCGGCGATGTCACGCGGCGACGTGACGCCAAGCGCCCTGATCTGTTCGTCGTTGTAGGCCGAAATCGAAATGCCGACGTTGCTGGCGGACTCGTCGCGCTTTTGAGCCGTCACGACGATTTCATCGGCGATCTGCGCATGAGCCTGGGACGCGATGACCGCAACGGAGGCAATCATAGTGCCCCGGATCAGCGGCCTCTTCAGATTTGCAAGGTACTTCAGAGCCATTGTTTAATTCCCCCCATGAGATGATGCGACCGCGGCAGGGGCGAGTCGCGTGAAACATACGTCTGATATTTTTTGAACATATCACAAAAAATATCCTGTGCAATACCTTCGTGCAAAAGGGTGTTGACGCGGCGAATGTTACTTGTAAATAACTGATTTTCAGCAATAAATAGGCAACATTCCACGGCAGCGTGCTAGCGCCTTGCACGAAAACATTGTTGAGATATATTTGCTGATATGTCAGAATGGCGTTTGAAATATCACAGTCCCAACGGAGGCAGGCCACATGCGCACCATTATCAAGCTGGTTTTCACGTGCAGCGTGATCGCCTTGGGCTTTGCAGGGCCAGGGGCAGCCGTTGCCGCCACGCGCGCACCTTCGGCATCGGGCACAGCGGCGCAGAACCAGCTGGAACGCAACCGCCTTGCTGCACGCCGCTTTCTTGAAGCGCTGTACACAGTGAACAACAACAAGGCTGGCACTTTTCTGGCCGATAGCTACCGCGAGCATCAGGCATCGGCCGGATTTTCGCGGTCCGGCCTGTTCGGCTATGCGCGGGATCGGGCCGCCGCCAATCCGCAGCACTATCTGGTGATCCACCGCACGATCGCCCAGGGAGACCTTGTGTTTCTCCACGTGGAGCAGCGCCTCACCGCCCACCAGTCGGTGGCTCGCGGCGAGCTCTTCAGATTCCTTCCTGATGGGCGCATTGCCGAACACTGGTCGGCCCAGCAAGACGTTCCCGCCACCGATGCGAACGGCAACGGCATGTTCCGCGGGAGCGAGGTCAATCGCGCAGCAAAAGCGGGGCGTGAGTTTGGCGCCGCGATCATGGAAAACGATGCAATCGTCTTCCGCACACTCAATCCCGATCTTGTCGCTCGCACACGGACCTCGCGCTATCTTCAGCACAACCCCAATGTGAACAACGGACCAGCGGGCCTGCAGGCATTTATTACCATGATGCGCGACGACCACGTGATAGTGGAGGCGCGGGTTATCAAGGTGGTTGCCGAAGGTGATTACGTAGCCGCGCTCAACTATTTCAAGACCGATCCGCAGGTTCCCGGCTTTGGCGAATCCGTGGTGTTCGACGTGGTGCGAGTCACCGATGCCGGCAAGGTCGACGAGCATTGGGACGTAGTCGAAGATGCTCCCGGCATCGATCAGAAGCGGGCGTTCTAAAGCACTCGGCTACCCCTGCAGGAAAAGCGGAGGGATGAGATGATTGCCATCTTCTGATATTTCATGTCATATTTCTTGTTGACGCCTATCACACATCATATAAGTGTCGAGTGCCGGAACCATGAGGGTGGGAATAATGCGGGTTGGACTTGGCATAGCCGTGGCACTGGTTTCATCTCCGGCTCTTGCCGCCGGGGACGACGCTGCGGCACTTGAACCGGTAACCACCCTTGTGGCCGACTCGGCAACGGCCGATACTGGCGGCGGTACAGACGATGCGGGCACTACAGACAGCCCCCCGGCTGCAGCTGTCCCTGCTGCGGGCGAGGTGAAAGCGGCTTGCGAAAATTCATCGTGTGGGCACGGCCTGCCGAACTTCCTGAATACTGCGATCCAGTATGGCTATTCCTGGGATGCCGACAACGACTACATTCTCGGCTACGGCTCGGATTCGAAGGACCGTCACCAGATCCGCTTCGAACACCAGCAGACATGGAAGTACGGAAACGTCTACTTCTTCCTTGACCGCATCAGCGCACCGACCAACCTTGGCGGCGAGCGGAATTTCGGTTTTCCCTGCTGTGGCGATGGCAAGAATGCCGAGGTCTATGCGGTGTTCAACGGCGACGTCAGCCTTGCCCGTGTCCTTGATCGGCCCATCCATGTTGGCCCATTCAAGGATTTCAGCCTGTCGTTTCGCGCCGAATATGGCAGCTTCTTCCAGTTCAAGGCTGTAGGCCTTGGCCTTTCGACCGACGTTGCCGTGCCAGGTTTTAACCGGCCGGGCGATTATGTGCGCCTGAACTGGTGGCGCCGGTTCGCCTCCGACAGCTTCGTCGGCGGTGCGTTCGATGCAGGCGGCGTCGCCTCGACGCGCTACGCCGATCACAACCTCTGGGGACTGACGGTTCGCAAGAGCTTCGATATCGGTTCTACCCGGTTTTCCCACCAGACCTTCCTGCGCTACCAGCAGAAGGCCACGGGCAACGCCCGCGAACTCCAGCGGTTCAACCGCATCTTCATGGAAAACGAACTGTTCGTTTACCTGACAGACCGGCTTTCGGTCGGCTTTCGCAGCGAATACTTCCGCGATGCAGGCGGCATCTCGTTCAATGGCGTGAAAAGCGATTGGCGGCCGATCGTGGCCGTAAAGTTCGACCTTTTCGATCGCTGATCACCCACCCGAGTTCATTGGGGCCGCGATCGCTGGTCAGGCGTTCGCGGCCCTTTTCGTATCTGATGAGGAGGCAAACATGACGGGCAGTTCGACTATCGGCAGGGACCACGATCCGGCCTATGAGTTCAAGGCTGTGATGCTGCTTGCGCTCGGCTTCGGCCTGGTTGGCGTCGATCGCTGGGTCATTGCACCGCTTGCACCGGCAATCATGCAGGATCTGGGCATCGCCCCGCAGCAGATGAACAACCTTATCGCAATTCTCGGGATCACCTGGGGGCTGGCGTCGGTGACGATGGGCAACCTAGCCGACCGGCTTGGTCGGCGGCGCGTGCTTATCCCGGCGATCCTGATATTTTCACTGGCGTCGGGGCTGTCGGGGCTTGCCTCGGGCTTCACCTCATTGCTCATCATTCGCGCGGCGATGGGCGGTGCCGAGGGAGCGTTCTGTCCGGCAAGCTTCGCAGCGACCGCCGACGCAGCCCGCCCCGACCGCATCGGCTTTGCGCAAGGATTCCAGCAGAGCATGTTCGCGCTGTTCGGCCTTGGCTTCGGGCCGATTATCGCCACGTTTCTGCTGGAAAGCTATGGCTGGCGCAGTGCCTTCCTGCTGGTAGCGGTCCCTGGACTGGTCATCGGGCTGGGGCTGTGGCTGGTTATCCGCGAGCCCGTTAGCGAAAGGAAAGCCACCCCCGGTGAAAGCGCGCCCGCAGGCGGTTTGGGCGTAGCCCTGCGAGAGGTGATCGCGCAGCACAATGTCAGGGTCGGTATGCTAGCCCTGATGTGCGCGATGTGCGGCATTTTCGTGCTGAGCGCCAACGTACCGATCTATCTCAGCGAATATATGAAGCTATCGCCAATCAACATGGGCCTGGTGACCTCGGCAATCGGCTTCGGCGGGTTTCTCGGGTTGTGGACCCTGCCTAGCCTGTCCGACATCGTCGGTCGGCGGACCATGGGTATCATCGGCTTTCTGGGCAGCGCAGGTTCGCTATGGTGCTTCATCCAGACCGGCGCGGAAATGGGCTACTTGTTCGCCTCGCTGTTTTCTTCGTCCGCATTCGCGTTCGGTCTGTTCTCCCTACTCACCGGACCCATCGCAGCTGAAGGCGCACCATCAGGGATGATCTCAACCACCGCTGGTCTTATCGGCGGGGTGGGTGAGATTCTCGGCGGCGGGATGGCGCTGGTAATTGCTGGCGCGATGATCGCATCGTTCGGCATCGCTTCGATGCTCTACCTCGCGCTTGGCGGGTTTGCGCTCGGTGCTGTGGTCATGCTGTTCCTGCATGAAACCGCGCCGCGAGTGATCGCGCGGCGCGGCAGCAAGTAGGCCGATCAGGCGGTGACGACCATGTGTCGTTGCCGCCCTAGTCCTTCGACTTCGACTTCAAGCACCTGTCCGGCCCGCAGATAGACTGGTTCGGGCTTGACCCCCAGACCCACTCCTGCAGGCGTTCCCGTTGCAATTATATCTCCTGGCATCAGCGTCATGAACTGGCTGAGGTAGGACACGATTTCCGCCACAGGAAAAATCATGTCGGCGGTGGAGCCGTCCTGGTATCGCACCCCGTCGACATCGCAGGTAACGCGCAAGGCCTGCGGATCGGGAACATCGTCTGCCGTGACGAACCACGGACCGATCGGCCCGAAGCTGTCATGGCTCTTGCCTTTGGTCCACTGTCCCTGGCGATGGGACTGGAAATGACGTTCGGAACCATCGTTGATAGTGCAATATCCCGCTACGTAGTCCAGTGCGGCAGCCTGGTCGACGTATTTGGCCCGCTTGCCCATGATCACACCCAGTTCGACCTCCCAGTCGCACTGCGAGGCTCCGCGTGGAATCTCGAAAGGATCATCGGCGCCGCAGATCGCTGACGTTGCCTTCATAAAGATCACCGGTTCGGTCGGGATTTCGCGGCCCGCCTCGCGCGCGTGGTCGTGATAATTGAGACCGATGCACACGAACTTGCCGACACCGCCGATACAGGCACCGATCCGTGCGTCCGCCGGCACCACAGGCAGGTCGGCAGGATCAATCGCGGACAGTACCTTCAATGCATGGTCAAGGTTGGCCGCGCAGATGTCAGCAACGTGATCCGATGCATCACGCAAGTTTCCGGTCGCATCGACGAGGGCAACGCGCTCCGCCCCTATTGAACCAAACCGGGCAATCCGCATATTATCCTCCTTGATATTTTACCTAATATTTCTTAAGAGTAACGCCGTTCCAAGTCAAACCTTGCATAACGAAGGATACGAGGCATGCATCTTGAAGGCGAACGACGGATCCCGGCATCACGAGAAGCGGTCTGGGCGGCGCTGAACGATCCAGCGGTCCTCCGCGCGTCAATCCCCGGATGCGAGCAGCTCACCCAGACAGCCGACAATGCATTCGAAGCCCTCGTCTCGGTCAAGGTCGGGCCGGTCAAAGCGCGGATGGAAGGCGCGGTAACTTTGGGAGATATCAATCCTCCAGTCAGCTACTCCATCAGCGGCAAGGGAAAAGGCGCGGCTGGCTTTGCAGCGGGCGAGGCAAAAGTTGCTCTGGCCGAAGAGGAAGGCGGCACGCTCCTCTCCTATACGGTGGAAGCCAAGATTGGCGGCAAGCTGGCCGAAGTCGGCGCCCGCTTCATTGATTCCACTGCGCAGAAGATGGCCGATCAGTTCTTCGACAGCTTCGTGGCGCAAGTAACAGGCGGAACCGCTGCCGCCTCTGGCACCATCTCGGCTGTGGCCGATGGCCCGGCCCCGGCAAAGAACGCTGGCCTGATTGTTCTTCTGGCGGCCGTGGCAATCGTCGGTGGCGCAGCGCTGTACTGGCTGCTTTCCTGAGCATCCACCGGTACGCCACACGCGCAGCGTAGGCGCCGCCGGATTTTTGCGACACCCCGTTCATGACCGATCCTACGGGGCCGGTCATGAACGGACAGGCCGGGTCAGAGGCGGCCCATCGCCTCAAGCACCTTTTCCGGGGTTATCGGCAGCGATTTGATGCGCGCGCCCGTGGCGTTGTAAACTGCGTTGGCAATGGCTGCGGCAGGCGCGATGAGCGCGCATTCGGACAGACTTTTCGCGCCGAACGGGCCGGAATCCTCGATCGATTCCACAAAGATGCTTTCGATCCGTTTCGGCATCTCCACCGCAGTGGGCATCTTGTAGTCGAGGAAGTCGCCGGCAAGACAAACGCCATTGCTCTGATCAAAGACGAGATTTTCCATCAGGGCGTAGCCAATACCCTGCTGGACTCCTCCCTCTACCTGCCCTTCCGCTCCCATCGGATTGATGACCTTCCCGATATCATGGGCATAGACGACGTGTTCGACTGAAACTTCGCCAGTGTCGGTATCGACCTCGACCTCGACGAACATCGCCCCGCCCACAATCGGCGAGAATTCGGGCGCGAAGGAAGACGTGCCGATGATCGTTCCCCGGAATTGGGGGCCATCTGGCACCGGGCCCTGCTGCGTCATCTTTACGATCGGGGAATCGGCAAGGGTTGCCACATCCTGGATTGTGACAAACCGATCGCTAGTGTTACGCACGAAAATCCGGCCATCGCGGATATCGAGATCTTCGACATCGGCAGAAAGCATACCCGCCGCATAGCGCAACAGCATTGTTCTGGCATTGCTGGCCGCGAGCTTGATCGCCCCGCCAGCGGCATAAGTACCACGGCTGGCATGCATGGGCGCATCGAAGGGAACCGTGCTGGTATCGGCATAGGTCATGCGTACTTTATCGAAGGGCAACCCAAGCTCTTCGGCCACGATCTGGCAATAGGTCGTGTTCTGTCCGCAGCCCAGATCGATCGCGGCGGTGGCAATATCTGCCGAACCATCAGGGTTGAGCTTCACGATCGCGCCCGAATGCTCATAAAGGTCGGGCTGTCCCGCGCAGCAACTGGTCCAGGTGGTGGTGGTAGCCAGCCCGATCCCCCGCACTTTGCGCCCCTTGCCCGCACCCGGACCGGAGCGGCTACCCCAGCCGATTGCCTCAGCCCCCCTGCGCAAGCATTCATCCAAGCGATAGGTGGTGAAATCGCTGGGAAACAGAGGGTGCTTCTCTCCCTCCTGATGGAGATTGCGCAAGCGTAGCTCGATCGGGTCGATCCCCAGTGCTTCGGCCATCTCGTCCATCTGCTGCTCTACCGCGAAAGCCGCCTGCGGCGCGCCATAGCCGCGATAGCCGCCGCTGATCATGTTGTTGGTATAGATCGTGGTGCCCTCCCAATAGCGGTTAGGGCAGTTGTAAGTGTACATGAAGCCGAACAAGCCGTGTACTTCGAGAACCTTGGCGCCGTGCGTGGCGTTACCACCGCAGTCAAGATAACTGCGGCAACTGCGCGCGGTTATCGTGCCGTCCTTCTTGATTCCGGTCTTCAGATGCAAGCGGAACGGGCTGCGGCAGGTGGTGATGAAATCCTCGCGCCGGGAATGCTCGATACGCACCGGGCGGCCGGTTTGCATGCTCATCAGCGCCGCCAGCGGCTCCATCGGGGTGACTTCCAGCTTCCCGCCGAAACCGCCGCCAATGTATGGTGGCTTTACCACCCTGATCTTGCTCTCAGGAATGTCGAGGATGAAGGCAAGCTTCTCGCGCAGGCCGAACAGGTGCTGCATCGAGGCATGGACCGTGAGATTGCCCTCCCGGTCGGCGCTGACCACGCAAACGCGGCCCTCCATGTAGCAGGTGTGAACCCGCTGCGTTTCATAAACGCCTTCGAAGATCGTGTCGGCATCGGCAAAGCCGGCATCGATGTCCCCCGTCTGGTGCACGACATGCTTGGCGATGTTGCCCGGCTTGCCTTCGTGCAGTTGCGGGGCGGCATCCGCAATGGCTTCATCGATCGTGAATACTGCCGGCAGCTCCTCGTATTCCACCTCGATCAGGTCAAGCGCGGCTTCGGCGATTTCCGGCGTGGTAGCGGCGACCGCAGCAACGACTTGCCCGACAGAGCGAATCCGGGTGTCCAGCAGGAGCATGTCCTGCACCGAACCGACCGCGAGTGTGGGTACGAAATAGACCGGGGAATAAACCTTCTGCGGCACATCTGCCGGCGTCAGTACAGCGTGGACTCCCGGCAGCGCGCGCGCCGCACTGGCATCGATCCGAACGATCTGTGCGTGCGGATAGGGCGAGCGCAACATTCGGCCGTGCAGCATGCCAGGCATGGTCACGTTCATCGGGAAGCCACGCCCGCCGGTCACCTTGTCGAGCGCATCGACATTCGCAACGCGCATTCCGACGACTTCGAGTTCCATCGACCGAGTTTCCATTCAAGCCTCCCCGTGTACGGCCTTGGCCGCCATGCCGATCGCCTCGACGATCTTCACATATCCTGTGCAGCGGCACAGGTTGCCCGAGATCCCCTTGCGGATATCGTCTTCGGTCGGATCAGGATTGTGATCGAGCAGATCGCGCGCGGCCATCAGGATTCCGCAAGTGCAATAACCGCACTGGACAGCCCCGGCCTCGATGAAGGCAGACTGCAGGGCGTCGAGCCGGTTTCCGCTGCCAAGCCCTTCAACCGTGCGGACGGGCTGGCCTTCGACCGCAAGGGTATAGGTCATGCAGGAATAGCGCGCCTTCCCATCGACCATCACCGTGCAACAGCCGCAGCCTCCTGAATCGCATCCGCGCTTGGTGCCTATCAAGCCAAGCTGGTTGCGCAGGGTATTAAGCAGGGATTCCTGCAATTCGACGGCGACCTCATGGGATTCACCATTCACATTCAACGTGGCAATTCGCTTCATTACGGCCTCACACCTGTCGTTCGAGCGCGCGCTCGATGGCAATTTTCAGCTGAACTTCGAGCATCTTCTGCCGATAGCGGGCAGAGGCCCGGTGATCGCCGGCGGCCGTCACGTCCGTGGCGGCGGCGACGACGGCTTCGGCAATAAACTCCTCGGTGAGTTCCGCACCGCTGC
>JBDUBN010000035.1:0-12377 GCA_040004085.1 Novosphingobium sp. | reverse complement strand
GCCCCCGTCGGCTTGGACCAACCGAGTTCAACCCAACCCGGATAGCGCTGGTCGTCGCCATAGATTTTGCCCAATTCATCCAGACTGGTCACGCGGCGCACGATATTGGCATCGCGGCGTGCCTGCGCCTCGGTATGCAGCACGTTCTGGATGGAAGTGAGCAAGCTCGCCGCCTTGGCGACGAAATCACCGTTGAGCTCAATCGTCGAGGCCAGCTTGCCTGCATCGGTATAAAGAGCATCGCGGCGGATCCAGCTGACGTTGCCGCCAGCCATATCGCGCCCGCCGATTTCAACGATCAGCGGCGCGCCCTTTTTGACCCAGCTCCACCGCTTGTTGGTAGACTTGATTGCCCGCAAATCCAGATGCACGCGCACCGGCTCGCGGAATACGTCGAGCCCGGCGAGAGCGGCAGTCAGTTCCTTGCAATAGGCGATCAGTGCCTCGTCCTCGGGCCCATCGCGCAGCATCGGCACGATCACGATCTGGTGCGGCGCGATCAGCGGCGGCACGCGCAAGCCATCGTCGTCGCCATGCGTCATGATCACACCGCCAATCAGCCGGGTGGAAACACCCCAACTGGTGGTGTGGCACAGCGTCTGCTGGCCTTCCTTGTCCTGATACTTGATGCCCGAAGCCTCGGCAAAACCGGTGCCAAGGTAATGCGAGGTGCCCGCCTGCAGCGCCTTGCCATCCTGCATCATCGCCTCGATGCTGTATGTCGCGGCAGCCCCGGGAAAGCGTTCATGCTCGGGCTTTTCGCCGGCGATCACCGGCATCGCCAGCACATCTTCGGAAAAGCTGCGATACATTTCCAGCGCGCGCAGTGTTTCTTCCATCGCCTCGGCCTTGTCGGCGTGGGCGGTGTGGCCTTCCTGCCAGAGAAACTCGCTGGTGCGCAGGAACATCCGGGTGCGCATTTCCCAGCGCACGACGTTGGCCCACTGGTTCACCGTCAGTGGCAGATCGCGCCACGATTGCACCCAGCGCGCCATCGCCGCGCCGATCACGGTTTCCGACGTGGGGCGGACAATCAACGGCTCTTCCAGCTTGGCCTCGGGATCGGGAACCAGCCCGCCCTTGCCGTCAGCAATCAGCCGGTGATGGGTGACGACCGCCATTTCCTTGGCAAAACCGTCAACATGCTCGGCTTCCTTGGTGAAGTACGACAGCGGGATGAACAGCGGGAAATAGCAGTTCTGCACCCCCGCCGCCTTGATCCGCGCGTCCATCAGCGCCTGGATGCGCTCCCATATCCCATAGCCCCACGGCTTGATCACCATGCAGCCGCGCACGCCCGATTCCTCAGCCATGTCCGCCTCTGATATCACCTCTTGATACCAGGCGGCGAAATCGGCTTCGCGGGTTACGGACAAGGCATGGCGAATGGCTGACACGGCGGCGGCTTCCTGGCGAATCTGAAATAAGCGCCGCCTGATAGAGCATCGCGCGAAAATGTGGGTATTGGTTTTTCGCTTGTAGCGATGCGTCTGACGAGCCCTATTTGCCGAGCGCGTCCAGTTTGCGCTGCATTTCGGCCATCTGCTTGCGCAGCGCGTCAAGATCGTCCGCCGCGGTTTCCTCGATTGGCTTCGCAGGTTCGCCACCCTTGGCACCCGGCATGAACGCGGCTGCGGCGGCCTTGAACATTTCCACGTTGCGCTGCGCGATCGTGGCCAGCGGGTTGGCTATGATGCTTTCCTCAAACGCCTTGCGCAGTTTCAGGTGATTGTCGCGAAAGTTGTCCATCGACGCTTCGAGGTAGTGCGGCAGCAGCGACTGCATCGAATTGCCATACATCGAAATCAACTGGCGCAGAAAGCTGACCGGCAGCATCTGTTCGCCATTCGCTTCTTCATCCATGATGATCTGGGTGAGTATCTGGTGCGTAATGTCAGAGCCGGTTTTGGCATCGACAACCTTGAAATCCACGCCATCGCGGGTCATCACGGCAAGGTGTTCCAGCGTTATATAGCTCGACGACTGGGTGTTGTAGAGGCGGCGATTGGCGTATTTCTTGATGACGACGGTTTCGCCGTCCTGAGCCTTGGCTGCCATTACAATACCCTTTGGTTTCGCGGTCTGCCCAGATCATAGCACTTCGCACTGGTGCAGTGCAACAATTGCCATGCTGCGCAGCGAAATAACCGCAGTGCTAGCGCGTGAATCGCTGCCCCAACAAGGTCAGCAGTTCGTATTGCGACAGCCCGGTCTGCGCTGCGGCCTGCGGCAGAGCATAGTCGATGTCGACCCAGTCGCCCTCCTCCAACGCCAAAGCGGCGCTCAGATCGATGACGGTCATGTCCATTGAAATGCGGCCCAAAACCGGCAGCGCAGCCCCACCGCTGCGCATCACGCCCTTGCCTCCCGACCAGGCGCAAAGGTAGCCATCGGCATAGCCCAGCGACACAACGCCAATCCGCGTCGCCTGCCGAGCGGTGAACGTAGCGTTATAACCGACGCTTTCACCCGCGCTAATTTGGCGCACTTGCAGCAATGCGGCTTGCGGCCGGACCACTTGCCGGATGTGCGGCGCAAGGCCAGCGCAGGGTACGCCGCCATAGAGCGACAGGCCAGGCCGGGTGAGATCGCCGTGATAGCCCGCGCCCAGCATGATCCCGGCGGAGTTGGCGAGACTGGCGCGCGGCGCGGCGACCATGCCCCGGGCAGCGACCCAGCGTTGCCGCTGCAATTCGTTCAGAGGGCTATCCTCATCAGCCGACGCAAGATGCGACATCAGCACGCGCACATCCAGTTGCTGCACCGCAAAATTGCCCAGAGCGTCGACGGGCAGGCCGAGACGATTGATGCCGGTATCGACCATCAGGTCGCAAGCCCCGCCGCCTGCATCCAGCCAGCACTGTGCCTGCGCCAAAGTGTTGATCACCGGACGCAGACCGACAGCTTTCGCGTAGGCCGCCTCAGCCCGGTTCATCGGTCCGTGCAGCACTGATATGCTGGCTGGATCGACGAGGTCGGAAATCTCTGCCGCCTCCATCCAGCAGGCGACGAAAAAGTCCGAACAGCCCGCGTCTGCCAGCGCGCGGACCACGCGCCGCGCACCTACGCCGTATCCATTGGCCTTTACCGCCGCCCCGGCCCGCGCCGTGCCTGAAAGCCGGTCAAGCGCCCGCCAATTGGCAATCAGCGCTTCCTCATCAAGCTTCAGGCGAAGCGGCGGGGCCGGTTTTGGTGCAGGCGTTTCAGGCGGCATTTTTACCCAGTTCGTCGTCACGGAACTCCGTGGGCGGCCCACCCTTGATGCCCCACATGGCGACAAGAAACGCGATTGCAACCACGCCCCACGTGTACCACAGTCCGGCGAAAGGATCACCTGTCTTGGCGGAAATCCAGCCATATATCAGCGGCAGGAAGCCGCCAAAATAGCCCGCTCCGATGTGATAGGGGATCGACATCGAGCTATAGCGGATCCGCGCGGGGAACATCTCGCACAGCAGCGCGGCCAAGGGGCCATAGGTCGCTCCGGACAGCGCCATCAGCAGCAGCAGGCTGCCAAGAATGATCGCGGCATCGCCCAGCGTTGGGGTGACTTTGCTCAGATCATAACCTGCGCCGCCCAGCCAGGCCTGCAACTGCTTGACCCGTGCGGCCTTGTCCGCCCAGGCATAAGTATCCAGCGGCAGCGGCGCTCCGCCCAGCGTAACGGAGAGTGCGGGCGCGGCCACGAGCGTGTAGCTGATGCCGGTTCCGGTCAGATCGCCAAGCAATTTTCCGCACTGGCTTTTCTGTTCCGCCGCGAACGGGCTGTACGTGCAGTCCGGTCCGGACACGACCACCGGCGCGCGCTGCGATGCGGCAGCCAACCCCGGATTTGCATGCGCACCCACCGTCCAGAAGATCGGGAACAGCAGCAATAGCGTTAGTGCATAACCCCAGACGATCGACGCCTTGCGGCCAATCCGATCAGACAGTTTGCCGAAAAAGATGAAGAAGGCCATGCCCAACCCGGCGGAGATACCGACGATCACTTCGGCATAGGTATCCTCCATCCGCATCGCGCCCTTCAGGAAACTGAGCGCCGAAAACATGGCGGTGTACCAGATCACCGTCATGCCGGCCGCAATGCCGAACAGCGCGACGAAAATGCGCTTGCGGTTGCCGGGATAGGTGAAGCTTTCGACAAAGGGATTGCCCGCCAGTTCACCTTCTGCCTGCATCGCCAGAAAGACCGGACTTTCGGACAGTTTGAGCCGCATCCACAGCGACACGCCCAGCAACGCCAGACTGAGGATAAACGGCAGCCGCCAACCCCAAGCTGCCCAAGTGTCAGTGCTCATCGCGGCCTTGCAACTCAGCACGACGATCAGGCTGAGGACAAAGCCGCCGACCACGCTCGACTGGATGAAGCTGGTGAAATAACCTCGCCGCGAGGCCGGGGCATGTTCCGCGACATAGATCGCCGCACCCCCGTATTCTCCGCCCAGCGCCAGCCCTTGCAGCACCCGCAGCAGGATGATGATGATCGGCGCGGCAATGCCGATGCTGGTGGCGGATGGGATCAGGCCAACGCCTGCGGTCGCCACGCCCATAAGCGCGACGGTGACCAGGAACGTGTATTTGCGGCCCAAACGGTCGCCCAGAAAGCCGAACAGTACTGCGCCCAGCGGGCGGAACCCGAACCCGACCGCAAATCCTGCCCACACCAGCAGCGTTTGCAGCGTGACACTACCAGATGGGAAAAACGTCTTGCCAATGATTGCCGACAGCGTGCCGTAGATGAAGAAATCGTACCATTCGAATACGGTACCCATCGAACTGGCAGCAATGATCAGCCGCATATCAGCCGCACTTGGCACAACCTCAGGATGCCTTGCCGGTTCCGTCATCTAGAAAACTCCCCCCAATAATCCGCCCGCTCTAACCGGCAGTTGCGGCCGTGGAAAGAGCGCTTTGTGCCGCGCGCCATGGCAGCAGGATGGCGCCGTGTCGCGCTGGGTAGGCAAGTGCGGGTGCGATAGCATCAAGTCCCGGCCAGTCCGGCTGCGGCGCGGCACCCTTTAGCCAAGCCGCAATCGCCTCGCTCGCCTGCCGGATTTCATCCGGCGTGCGGCCAATGGCGGCCTTGGCAAAGATCGCCGCGCTGGCTTGGCCGATGGCACAGGCCTGTGCGCTCAGGCCAAGTGCGGAGACGCGTTGTTCATCGTCCAATACAAGTGAAACCCTTAGCGAACTCCCGCATGCTGGCGAGCGGTCGCGCCCCTGAAACGGCATCCCTGCGTCAAGTGGCCACGCGGCCAGCCCGGTCGCAAGCGCCAGAATATTTTGCGTGTATAGCTTGGTTGTCGGGGAATTCACGCTACTGATCAGCCCTTTTTGGCCGCGCCAACGGCAGCACGTCGGCGCTCACCGATCATCTTGACCAAGGCGTTGCTGCCTTCATTCACCAGCGGATAACTGCGTGCTTGCGTGATCCACATTGGCCGACCGCCAGCGCCCCAGACCGTGTCATAGCCAAGCACCAGAATTGAAAACGCCATGACTGCGATCACCACGCCCTTTACCCCGCCAAAGGCAAAGCCGATCACCCGGTCAATCGGACCCAGCAGTGATGACCGGCTGGCCTCACTCAGGCGCCCGGCGATCAGCTTGATGATCATGTATGGCACCAGCAGCAGGATGCAGAACGCCAGAACCGACGCAGCGCCAATTCCGGCCCCGGTAAATGGCACCAGCTTTTGCGTCAGCGGGGTGTGCAGCACGTGGATCGCAACGAGCGAGACCAGCCATGCAGCGAGCGCAAGCACCTCGTGCACGAACCCACGGAGAAACCCCGCTATCGCACCGCCGCCCACCAGCATGAGCACTGCAATGTCAAACCCCGTCATGTCAGACCGAATTACTCCGCCCCGACTATCCGGTCAACGAGCTTGGACACGTGACTCATGGCGTACTGACGCATTCCCGGCACGTCCGGGCCGCCTTCTGCGGGAAACACGGATTCGGTGAAGCCCAGCTTCGCCGCTTCGCGCAGCCGCAAACCGGAGTGCGCAACCGGGCGCACTTCGCCAGCCAGCGAAATTTCGCCATACCACACCGACTCCAGCGACAAAGGCTTATCCGACAGCGCCGAGATCAGCGCCGCCGCCACCGCAAGGTCTGCCGCCGGATCGATCAGGCGGTACCCGCCCGCGACGTTGAGATAGACCTCGGCGCTGGAAAAGTTCAGCCCGCAGCGCGCCTCCAGCACGGCCAGCAACATCGACAATCGCCCGCTGTCCCAGCCGACCACCGCCCGGCGCGGGGTTGCGCCGCTGGCGAGCCGCACGATCAGCGCCTGAATCTCGACCAGCACAGGCCGGGTGCCCTCCATCGCCGGAAACACCGCGCTGCCCGCCACCGGATCACTGCGGCCGGACAGGAACAGTGCGGAGGGGTTGCCGACTTCTTCAAGCCCCGCCCCGGCCATGGCAAACACGCCAATTTCGTCCACCGGGCCATAGCGGTTCTTCAAGCTGCGCAGGATGCGGTACTGGTGGCTGCGCTCTCCCTCAAAGCTCATCACCACGTCAACCATGTGCTCCAGCACGCGCGGACCGGCGATGCTGCCGTCCTTGGTCACGTGGCCGACCAAGACCACCGCCACACCGTTTTCCTTGGCATAGCGGATCAGTTCGAACGCGCAGCCGCGCACCTGACTGACGGTGCCGGGAGCGCCCTCGATCAAGTCGGAGTGCATGGTCTGAATGGAATCGATAACCAGTAGCGCGGGCGGCGCCATCGTGCCCAGCGTCGTCAGAATATCGCGCACCGATGTCGCCGACGCGAGGCCGATGGGCGCCCCGCTCAGTCCCAGCCGGTCCGCTCGCAATCGAACCTGTGCCGCCGCTTCCTCTCCGCTGACATAGACCGTCGCCGCGCCGCTCAGCGCGACTTTCGCCGCCGCCTGCAACAGCAGCGTGGACTTGCCGATGCCCGGATCGCCGCCCATCAGGATCGCCGAGCCCGGCACCAGTCCGCCGCCCAACGCCCGGTCAAATTCCGCTATTCCGGTGGACCGGCGTTTGGGTAATTCAGCGGGCGAATCCAGCGAAACGAACGCCAGCGCCCGCCCGCCCGACGAAAGGTCATGCTTGGCCGAAAACACCGTCGTCGGCGCTTCCTCAGTCAGCGTGTTCCACTGTCCGCAATCGGCGCACTGACCCTGCCAGCGATGGGTAATGCTGCCACATTCAGTACAGGCAAAGCTGCGTTTCGGTTTGGCCATGCCCTTCGCATATAAAGAACAAACATCGAACGCAACCGAAATTTCCGTGTTGATCCAATCCGGCGACAATAGCGCTAGCGGATCGCCCGCCGCTCTGCCACGTTCAGCCCATGCGGCAAAAAGAACTTCGCATCGCGCTTGTCTGCTACGGCGGCATCAGCCTTGCGGTATATATGCATGGAGTGACCAAGGAATTGTGGAAGCTGGCCGCCGCCAGCCGCGCGTTTCATGGCGGCCAGATCGATCCAACCGCTGCCCCGGAAAATGGCTCTGCAATCTACCGCAAGTTGCTCGAACATATTGAGGCGCAGCACGGCGTCCGGCTGCGGGTGCTGCCCGATATTGTCGCCGGAGCCAGCGCAGGCGGGATCAACGGCGTGTTTCTGGCCCAGGCCATCCATTCCGGCCAAAGCCTTGAACCGCTGACCCGCCTGTGGCTGGACGGTGCGGACGTCGACGTGTTGATCGACCCGGACGCGCGTCCATGGTCGCGCATTGCCAAGGTCTGGGCCATGCCGCTGGTGTGGTTCGTGCTCACCCGGCGCGGCAACGCGGTGACCGCGAGTGTCGCGCGCGAAACCCGGCATGAGGTACGCAGCAAACTGTCACGGCTGATCCGCTCACGCTGGTTTGAGCCGCCGTTTGGCGGGCTGGGTTTCTCGCGGCTGATCGCCTCCGCGCTCGATGCCATGGCCAGCGGTCCGACTGGCGAGCCGCTATTGCCGCGCGGTCATCCGATTGACCTGTTCGTCACCGCCACCGATTTCATGGGCCATGTCGAGGTGGTGCGCCTGCACTCGCCGCCACTGGTCGAGGAGAGCGAGCACCGGGTGTCGCTCGGCTTTCGCAGCCGGGTTCCCGCAACATCGGGCGAGGATCTCGCCGACCCTCTCGAACTGGTCTTCGCAGCCCGCGCCACCGCCAGCTTCCCAGGCGCTTTCCCGCCGCTCGGCCTTGCGGAAATTGACGCACTGGCCGCGGAACGCGGCAAGGCATGGCCCAATCGAGAGGCCTTTCTGCACCGCGTCCTGCCCGAGCACGACCGCCGGGGCGAGGTGGAGGACGTCGCGCTGATTGACGGATCGGTGCTGGTCAACGCGCCCTTTGCCGAGGCGATGAGCGTGCTGCGCGACCGCCCTGCCCAGCGCGAGGTTGACCGGCGCTTTGTCTATATCGATCCCAAGCCCGACCAGGTCGGTGGTGTCAGCCGCAGCGATCCGCGTCCGCCGGGGTTCTTTTCGGTGATCTTCGGCTCCTTGTCATCGATCCCGCGCGAACAGCCGGTGCGCGACAATCTGGACACTCTGGCCGACCAATCGCGCGAGATGGAGCGGTTGCGGGCAATTGTTGTTGCGTTGCAGCCTGAAGTGGAGGCGGCCGTCGAAGAACTGTTTGGCCACACGCTGTTTCTTGATCGCCCAACGGAAAAGCGGCTGGCGAATTGGCGGCACAAGGCGCAACAGGCGGCAGCGCAGCGGGCGGGCTATGCCTTTCATGGCTACGCTCAGGTCAAGTTCGTCGGCATTGTCGATGCGCTCGCCGCGCTGGTCCACCACGCCGCGCCCGGTCTGGGACTGGCGAGCGCCGATGCCATTGCGCACCAGTTTGCGGCGCATCTGCACGCCACCGGCGTCGATCAACTGGCTGCCAATGGCGGTGGCGCACCGCCAGCGGCGATTACGTTTTTCCGCACCCATGATCTCGCTCACCGCATCAGACGATTGCGGCTGATGGCACGGCGGCTGACGCAGGATTGGGATGATCTGGAAGGCGTGGATGCCGAAGCGCGCGAGAATGCGCGAGCGGCGGTTTATCAGGCGCTGTCGATCTATTTCAAGCGCGAGGGGCTGGCCGTGCTGGGGCCGCAATTCGGCGACATCGCCGCACAAGTATTCGCCGATCCCGGCGCGGTGCTGGACCTTATCGCGCTGCAGCGCGATCTGAATGGGGCCGACGCTGAGGTGGACGCAATTCTGGCCGAAGCGATGGCCCGGATGCCGCAGCCCCTGCGGCGCAAGGTACTGCTGACTTACCTTGGCTTTCCATTTTACGACACCGTCACCCTGCCCCTGCTGCGCGGCGAAGGGCTGACCGAGTTCGACCCGGTCAAGGTTGACCGCATATCGCCCGACGACTGCCCCTCCATCCGCACCGGCGGCGCTTCGGCCTGTTTGCGCGGCGTGGAATTCTTCAACTTCGGCGCATTTTTCAGCCGCGCTTACCGTGAGAACGACTACCTGTGGGGCCGGTTGCACGGCGCGGAACGGATGATCGATCTGGTCGCCTCCGCCTTGCCGGAAGGGCAAGTCATGGCGGCGGACGAACTGGCCAAATTCAAGTGCGCGGCGTTTCTGGCCATACTGGACGAGGAGGAAGGGCGCCTGCTCGCCGATCCGACGCTGGTGGCGGGGATCAGGGTTGAGGTTATGGGGAAGTGAGGTTGGGTGGGTTTGCCGCGTGCGCACTTGTAGCCTGTGGCACTTCGGTCGCAGCAGCAGAGGCCATTGGGTGGTCAAGCATTGTTGTACCGCGCTTCGGAACCCGCGCAGAAATACCGACCAGTATCTTCATCCACCAGCGCGATCCGGATAACGGGGACGGTGTCACTCTGAAGGCCACAGACGGTGCCCGATTGCTGATCTACGGCAGTTGGTATGATGAAGATGGGCGAACCCCGACCCAACGATGGGTCTGGTTGCGAAGGGCCGAACCACTTCGTTACGCCCATGTGAATTACCTGCGAACCGGCAAGGACTTCCTTGTCGTGTCGGGCACTATCGGTGCGACGGAATTCTACGAACGCTACCGGTTCGACGACCCCAGCGGCGCACGTCATGCGCTGATTTTTGAGTATCCCAAGGGAAAAATCGCCAAGTATCGACCACTGGTGAGCCGAATTTCGGCGAGCCTATCGTTTTCAAGGCCTATGCAATAGCCACAGCAGCCTTGAATTTTTGGGTGCACAATAAATCGTTGCAATGCCGATTAAATGGGTGCACAATAAATGATAGAAATTGAGTTCGATCCAGCCAAAGATGCGACAAACCTTTCGAAGCACGGATTATCGTTGAAAACGGCCCAACGGTTTGAATGGGAAACGGCGTTCGAGCGTGAGGATGATCGGTTCGATTATGGCGAAGTCAGGTTCGTCACCTTGGGTCTGATAGGGGATCGAGTCCATGTCCTCGTGTTCACCAACGGATCGCACGAGGACGTAATCAGGGTGATCAGTCTTCGCCCTGCGGAAAAGCACGAAGCGAGGTTCTACTATGACCAAATTCAACCCTGATCTGCATGATGACAATCCACCGATGGACGCGGCGTTCCTGTCGGGCATGAAGCCTTCGCGGCGCGGTCGTCCGAAGCTGGAATCGCCGAAGGTCGAAGTGAAGATCCGACTGGATGCCAACACCGTCGCTCACCTGCGCCGATTGGGGCCGGGTTGGCAAACCAAGGTCAATGCTGCGCTCGGACAACTTGTGGCGGAAGGGCATATCTGACGGAAAAACCTACTCCGTCAGCCCTTCCCAAGCATCCTTGATCCGGTCAAAAAACCCCTTGGAATCCGGCGTTTCGTCGCCCGTCTCCGTCGCCTGCAATTCGCGCAGCAGTTCTTTCTGGCGCGCCGAAAGCTTGCTCGGCGTTTCGACCACGATTTCCACCACCAGATCGCCGTGACCGCGGCCTTGCAGCACGGGCATGCCGGCGCCGCGTTTGCGGAGTTGTTTGCCGGACTGGATGCCTGCGGGGACGCTGATGACGTGGGAGGTGCCGTCCAGCCCCGGCAGGGTGATCTCGCCGCCCAGTGCCGCCGTGGTGAAGGCGATGGGGACGCGGGTGATCAGGGTGTTGCCTTCGCGCTCGAACAGCGAATGCCGCTGGACGTGGACGAAGATGTAGAGGTCACCCGGAGGGGCACCAAACGGCCCGGCCTCGCCCTTGCCGGTCAGGCGGATGCGGGTGCCGGTATCGACGCCGGGGGGAACGTTGACGTCAAGTGTCTGGGGTTTGTCGACCCGGCCTTCGCCGCCGCATGAGCGGCACGGCTTTTCGATAACCTCGCCCCGGCCCTGACAGGTCGGGCAGGTCCGCTCGACCATGAAAAAGCCCTGCTGCGCGCGAACTTTGCCGTGGCCACCGCACAGATTGCAGCGCCGTGATCCGGTGCCGGGCTGCGCGCCCTTGCCGTCGCATGGCTCGCAGGTGGCGGAAACCTCGATTTCGATTTGGGCGTTCTTGCCATGGAACGCCTCATCAAGGCTGATTTCCATGTCATAGCGCAAATCCGCGCCGCGCCGGGCCTGCTGGCGGCCACCAAAACCGCCGCCGCCACCGCCGAATATGGATTCGAAAATATCGCCAATGTCACCGAACGGGCTTTCGCCGCCGCCGTTGCCACCAAACCCGCCGGGGCCGCCGTTTTCGAATGCGGCGTGGCCAAACCGGTCATACGCCGCGCGCTTCTGCGGATCGGACAGGCAGGCGTAGGCGGAGCTGATCGATTTGAACTTGGCTTCGGAATCCGAACAGCCAGGGTTCTTGTCCGGGTGAAATTTCATCGCCAGTTTGCGATACGATGATTTCAGTGTCGCGTCATTGGCGTCGCGCGTCACTTCGAGCAGTTCGTAATAGTCGGTTTCGGTGGACATTCATCTAAGCCCCAACGTCACCCGCCGCTCGCGCATTTTTACGCAAGCAGCGGGCTCGTTTCATCGCAACATCAAGCCTTGTCGTCGACTTCCGAGAACTCGGCATCGACCACGTCTTCGCCGTCAGCCGGAGCTTCGGCCGATGGCGAAGCAGCAGAGGCCTGCTCCTTCTCGTAGATCGCCTGACCCATCTTCATCGCCACATCGGTGAGCGACTGGGTCTTGGCGGTCATGGCATCAACGTCGCCGCTTTCGATGGCCGTCTTGGCCTCGGCAATCGCGGCTTCGACTTCGCCCTTCAAACCGGCGTCAATCTTGTCGGCATGCTCTTCAAGCTGGCGTTCGGTGGCGTGAACAAGGCTGTCGGCATTGTTCTTGGCTTCCGCCGCAGCGCGCCGCTTTTTGTCTTCATCGGCGAACTTTTCGGCATCCTTGACCATCTGATCGATGTCGGCATCGGACAGACCGCCCGAAGCCTGGATCTTGATCTGCTGTTCCTTGCC
>JBDUBN010000309.1:0-3672 GCA_040004085.1 Novosphingobium sp. | reverse complement strand
TCAGCCATTCGCTCAGCCATTCGCTCAGCCATTCGCTCAGGCAGTGGGCTCCAGTGTCAGCGACGGAACCGGGCCCTTGCCTTGCTGAACCTGACGGCCAAACACTTCGCGTATCAGCTGCAGTGAGAACAGGTGGGCATAGATCAGCGCCAGAATGCCGTTCTGATTCCACGTCCGCAAGACATCGCCGCGAACTTCGCGCAGCTTGGCTTCGTCAATCATGCGGAAGCCGCGATAGACGAAAGGCTGGTCATTGCCTTCCTGCTGGATGCCGACTTCGCCGTCCATCAGCAGCTTGTGCTTTTCCAGTTCCTCGACAAAGGCTTGCGTGCGCTGACCCGCCTGTTCGAACTGTTCGACAAACTGGAGCAGCCCCTTGGTGACGTCGCTCGGCTGGTCGCCGTCGAACAGCACCAGGCCTTCGTCCATTTCGCCAACAAGGCCAGTTGTGGGATCAAAGCACAGCGACAGCTCTTCCGCATTGGGCTGCAACTTGGCCAGAAGCCACGGATAGCGGCGGACGTAGGCGGGAACGTAGACGTTCTCGATCAGCGTGCCTTCTTCGTTGATGAAGACGTTGACGCCTTCGTTCAGGCCCATCAGCGCCAGCGGCACCGAGTTTTCACCAGCCGAGAAGATGATCGGGAAATGGCGCGCTGCGTCAGGGAATTCCTCGGCGGTCAGCGGCACGGCATGCTGACCGACCAGCCAGCTGGCCTTATCGGTCTGGCGGCTTTTCCACGTCGCATGATCGCGGCTGTTGAGCGGGATCAGGTCCTGATAGAACAGGGGCAGGTTAGCTTGCGGCGCTGTCGCCATGGGTCGTCTCTCCGGATGTATGCTGTTCGCGCGAAAGGCGCGGCTTTAGGGCGTGGCGGGCGCTGGTGCAAGAGCGACCAGCTTGCCAGGGTTAAGCAACCCCTGCGGGTCGAGCGCCTGCTTGACCTGCCGCATCATCGCCAGCGAGACCGGATCGCCCAGCCGCGCCAGTTCATCGCGTTTGAGCTGGCCAATGCCGTGCTCGGCGGAGATCGAGCCGCCCCACGCGGCGACCATGTCGTGCACTGCGCTGCTGATCGCCTTGCCCGGTCCCGCCTCCCAACCTGCCCGTTCGGTTCCCTCTGGGGCGATGACGTGGAAATGGACATTACCGTCGCCCAGATGGCCAAAAGCGATGGCTTCAGTGCCGGGATACGCCGCCTCGATCGTCACTATCGCATGGTCGACAAAATCGGGCATCTTGGCCACCGGGACGGAAATGTCGTGCTGCACCGCCGGTCCCTTTGCCCGCTCCGCAGGGGCGACCGAATCGCGCAACAGCCAGAATGCATCGGCCTGAGCCTCGTTGCTGGACAGTACGGCATCCTCGATCACTCCGGCTTCGAATGCCGAGGCGACCATGGCTTCCACCCGGTCGCGCAGGTCGTCGGTGTCGGATTTGTCGGCCACCACCTCGATCAGCGCGTACCAAACATGCTCGCCCTGCAGCGGGGAGCGGGCATTGGGCTGGTATTTGAGCACCGCCGCCAAGCTGGCGCTGGGAATCACCTCGAACCCCTCCAGCGCCTCGCCCACGGCCTCCTCGGCAAACAGCATCAGCGCGCGTGCCACTTGCAGGCTGGAAACGCCCGCCCAAACGACTACGCGGTCCGCCAGCGCGGGCACCAGCCGGAGCGTCGCGGCGGTGACGATGCCCAGCGTCCCCTCTGATCCGATCAGCAATTGTTTGAGGTCAAAGCCGCGGTTGTCCTTTTTCAGGGGCGTCAAGGCATCGAACACACTGCCGTCGGCCAGCACGGCCTCTATGCCGAGAACTTGCGCGCGCATTGATCCGTGGCGCAAGACTTGCGTGCCGCCCGCATTGGTGGAAATCAGCCCGCCGACCGTGGCCGACCCCTTGCCGCCCAGTGTTAATGGAAAGCGCAGCCCATTGTCGTGAGCGGCATTGTGCAGCGTTTCGAGGATAACTCCCGCCTCGCAAGTAGTTTCACGTGTGGCGGAGTCGACGGTGCGGATGGCGTTCATCCGGCGGAGCGATAGCAGTAGTTCCCGCCCGCTGCCGTCTGGCGTTGCGCCGCCAGACATGCCGCTGTTGCCGCCTTGGGGCACGATAGGAACACCGTGCCGGGCGCAGAGCTTGACCAGTTCGGCCACTTCCGCCGTGTTTGCTGGCGATGCCATGGCGCGGGCGCTGCCGTGATAGCGCTCGCGCCAATCGGTCAGCCACGGGCTGATCAGGTCCGCATCGGTGGTAAACCCGCGCGGGCCAAGCAGGGCGGCGGCCTCGGCCATGAAGGTATTGTCGGAAATGCTCATGCGGTAGTTATGGCATACCTTGCCAGCAAAGTTCCAGTCGCGCCCTGTCATAACGGACGAAATCCCGCCCTATGCAATCTTTGTGCGGCGGGTTAAGCGGCGGTTCAAATGGTAAGCGTATTGGAGGCTGGTGAGGGCTGTGACTTTGCCTAACGGGTTGACCAACAACGCTGTTAATCATCAGAAAGTTCAGTGCTGCCGATGATTGCAATTTGAAGGATATGCCGGGCCGCACATGAATCCGCTTCCTGCCTTGCTAGCGCCGCTGCTGCTGCTGCCAATCGCGGTTGCGCCCGATGCGTTGCCACCCTCGGCGGTTGCGGGGCAGGACGGCTCGGCCCTGACGGCGCGGCAAACTGTCGGTGATACCCAGCCAGAGCCCGGCACTTTTGCTGTAACCCAAGGCAGCCCGCTCGACTGGATTACCGATGCGTTTCGCCCGCAATCCGCCAATCAGGTGCGGTTGGAGCAGCACATCGTGATCCGGATCGCCCCTGCCGCACCGCCTGAGCCGCCGCGTCCGGTCGTCCGCCCCGACGTTCGGCGGAACTTTGCTTCAGACATGGCGGGCCGTGGCGCCATCGGGATGGAGGAGCGCGGCATGGGCAAGTGCGTTCCGGTGTCGGGCGTGATGAGCGTGCAGATTTCTGCCGAGAACCGTCTGATCCTGTTCATGCGTGACCAGCGGATCGTCAGTGCGGCCTTGGCAAAGGGCTGCGGTGCGCGTGACTTTTACTCAGGCTTTTACGTCGAACGAAGCGCGGACGGGATGATGTGTTCGGGCCGCGAGACGCTCCGTTCCCGCACCGGGGCGAGTTGCAAACTGGGCAAGCTTCGACAATTGGTCGACTCGGGCGAATAATCGCGCGGATTTCCGCCCCGCTCCGCTGCATTTCCTTGACTTTTTGGCGCTGGTGCGCTTAGGGCCCGCGTGTCTGTTCACGGCCTTGGCCGCTGATGCAGCCTGCCGGTCGCAAGCCAAGTGCCTGCGGTCTTCATCCCGATTCTCCGGACTTTCGAACAAGCCTATGAAATTCGCCGATCTCGGCCTCTCAGACGAATTGCTGCAATCGGTTCTCGCGGCCGGCTATGACGAGCCGACCCCGATTCAGGCGCAGGCTATTCCCAGCGTGTTGATGATGAAAGACATCATCGGCATCGCCCAGACGGGTACTGGCAAAACTGCCAGCTTCGTGCTGCCGATGATCGACATTCTGGCGCATGGCCGCCGCCGCGCGCTAATGCCGCGCAGCCTGATCCTTGAGCCGACTCGCGAACTGGCGGCGCAGGTGGCCGAGAATTTCGAGAAGTACGGCAAGAACCACGATCTCAAGATGGCGCTGCTGATTGGCGGCG
>JBDUBN010000308.1:0-3678 GCA_040004085.1 Novosphingobium sp. | reverse complement strand
CTGCGTCATGATGGTGTCCCGCTCTTCCTGCGATCAGCCGTTTGGCAGCACTGCGATGGCGCTCATCTCGATCAGGTATTCGTGTGAAACCATCTTCGAGACTTCGACCATAGTCGAGGCCGGCACCGGCTCCTTGAAGTACTCCCGCCGGACCTTGTGGATCACCGGGAAGTGCTCGATGTTGCGCACGTACACATCGACCCGAACAATGTCGTCAAGCGTTCCGCCGGCGGCTTCAACCGCGGCCTGAACATTGTCGCAAACCTGCCGGGTCTGCACCTCGATATCGCCTATTCCGGCAATGCTGCCGTCGCGGGTGCGGGCGGTCATGCCAGAGATAAAGACCAGTTTGCCGCGAGCTTCGATCGTGGTGGCTTGCGAAAAGTGGCCGTTGGGCTCTGCCAGCTTGTCGGTGGTGATCTGTTTCTTCATTCAAAACGCCTTTCGTTCAGTTTCAACGCCGCGACTTCACTCGGCGCTCATCGACGGCATGTCGGATCCGTCATGGAGGTCAGCCAGCACTATGCGGTTGCGCAGTTCGCCCAGGCCCGTTGCCGAAACGACCACTTCATCGCCGGGCTGCAGAAACACCGGAGGTTCGCGCGCATTGCCGATCCCCGCCGGTGTCCCGGTAATCAGGACGTCGCCAACGTCGAGGGTCATGCCGAACGACAGCTCCGAAACCAGCGTTGCAATGTCGAAGGCCATCTGCCCCAGCAGCGCATCCTGCATGACCTGCCCGTTGAGCGTCAGACGGAGCCGGCTGTGGACCAGGTCGACCTCGTCAGGCGTAACGATGAATGGTCCGATTGGCATGGTTGCGTCTATGCTCTTGCCCTTGAGCCACTGCCCGCCATGGCGTCGTTGCAGATCGCGCTGCGACACATCATTGGCGAGGAAAAAGCCGAAGACGCAGTCCATCGCCCCGGCCCGCGAAACGCTGCGGCAGCGCTTGCCGATCACCAGGCCGATCTCGGCCTCGTAATCCCATTTGGCCGAAATGTGCGGATCCATACCGATGTCTGAATTGGGGCCGATCACCGTTTTGGGCCCTTTGGTGAAAAAGGTCGGCGCGGCTGGCAGATCGACATCCTGCCCCTCCCGCTTGCCGCGGCTCTCCTCGAAATGGTCGAGATAGTTCCAGCCCGTGCACAAGATGTCGCGGTTGAATCGCTGCAGCGGAGCGAGTACTTCAACGCTGACGAGCGGCACGACTTCGTTCGACTGCGCAGCGGCCTGCTCGATAGCACCACGACCAAGGCCGATCGCCGATACCATGTCGCCCAGTTCTGCGGGCAGCAACCGCACAGCCGCGTGCTCGACAATGCCGATGCGTTGCGTTCCGTCCAGACAGATGGTTGTCAGATGCATGTTACCTCGTGTCAGTTAAGGTGGCTGGAAGCGGCAACACGGTCACGGGATCACGGCCAGCGGCGCAGCCACGTCTGGAATAACATCGGACAGGTCAATATCGAGATCGAGGCCGACCTTACGGAGCGCGGTCACAGTTGCTGTCTGCAACTCGCAATAGCCAGCGGCCTTGACGCGCATCGCATGCGCCAATTCGCCCGGCGCGAACACTCGCTCGAATCCGGGCGCCCGGCGCACTGATGAGACTGCCTTGGCAGCGGCACTGGCGCGCTCGGCAAAGAGCGGCAGGTCGGCAAAGTGACCAACGTGGATCGCGATGAAAAGGTTGGCACTGTTGTACGCCTGGTCGAGCGCCCCAAACAGCGGCCGTACCTCGCCGCCGATCCCACCGCCCGACAGTCCGCCGCACAACAGGTCGATGATGAAGGCCAGGCCGAAGCCTTTCGGGCCTGCTGCAGGAAGCAGCATCCCGGTAATCGCGGCCTCGGGATCCGTGGTATCGGCGCCGTCTTGGTCGGTCGCCCAGCCGAGTGGAATTGCCTGACCGGCGGCGGCGGCGTTACGGATCTTGCCCATAGCCGCTGCGCTCAGCGCCATGTCTACTTCAGGCGCGAACGCTCCGGCTCCCGGCACCGCGATTGACAAAGGATTGTTTCCGGTCACCGGCTCGGCCCCGCCCGTGGGCGGCATCAACGGGCGGGTGTTGCACATGACAATGCCCACACAGCCTCGCTCTGCCAGCATCCGCGCATAGCGGCCCGCAGCGCCGAAATGGAATGCGTTGCGCACCGCAACACTGGCGATGCCGAACTCCGCTGCGCGCGCTGCAGCAAGCTCGACGGCCTGTCGCGCGGTTAGCTGCCCCAGTGCATTGCCCGCGTCGATCACCACTGCGCTCTTACGGTCAGAAACGATCTTGCCCGAAGTCAGCTTTGAAACGGATCCTGCAAGAATTCGCTCGACATACATCGGCACCAGCATCACCCCGTGCGAAGCAACGCCTTCCAGATCGGCCGCGACCAGGTCCTCCGCCACGATGGCTGCGGCGCTCGGCGCGATTCCTGCGGCAATGAAAATGCGCGCCACCGCGTTCGCAAGTGCTTCGGCACCGACCCGGACTGAATCCGTCATCAGTTGGCGTCCTCATCGTTGTCGTACCAGTCGGGACGCTGCGGATAGTGCGGCCCGTCGTAGATCTCGACCACGATAGTTTCTTCGTGCGCCAGGGTAGGGCCGTGTACCATTCCCTTGGGATTACAGTAGAATGACCCTGGAACCAACGTCACCCCGGTTGCGGTATATTCATACTTGCCCGCAAGGCAGAACATCATCTGGTTGGACGAATGCATATGCGGCGTGGGAATGCTGGCCCCCTTGTCGAAGCGGATGAGCGCGACTGAAGCACCTGTCTCCTCGTTGCGAAACAACAACTTTTCATGGACTCCGGCGAGCGATTTTTCCCGCCACGCCATGTCAGACGTCTGGATCAGGATTTCTTCAAGGGAGCGTCCGCCCAGGCCTTCACTGATGAGCATCTCCGAACCTTTCCAACTCGCAAGTCGACTTGATGTATTTTGTGATATGTCACTGATGTCGGGACAACAGCACACCCGATTAACCCAAAGGAACCGCGTCGCCCTCGCGCACCAGCATGAGGCAGCCCTTGTCCAGTGAGCTCGGGGTATGCGTCACGCCAACGGGAAAACGCACCCAGGCCCACGGACCGTAGGACCCACGTTCATCCCGCAGGCCCCCTTCGAGAATGAAAATCTCCTCCCCCCCGGCGTGGGAATGTTCAGGGATGGTCAGGTTGGGTAGCATGAAGCCGATCCACGAGGCTTCGGGCAACGTTCCTGGGACAAACAGTTGTGCTTTTTCGGAGCCGCGCCCCCCCCAGGCTTCCCAGTTGGCCCGATCCTTCGTATCAATTGCCAATGCGCCCCCGTCGGCCGCTCCGCCGCGCTTCTTGACCATCAGTGTCGCGCCAGAAGGGCTGCGAAACGCAATTTCGGCACCCTTTGGAAAGCGGACATACCGCCCCTCCGGGCAATGCTGACCGGCCAGATCGACCGCACCTTCCAGCACGTACACATCGACCCGGCATTCAGTCCGATCCCGGGGCAAAGCGGTGCCCGGCATCAGACGCACCAGCGCAGTTTCGCGCGCAAGCACTCCGCTGCCGATCCGTTCGAACAGCTTCTCGGTGATCCCATCGACTTCCGTGCCGCGCCACGGCAGCGTGTTCGCATTAATGGTGATCAGTTCGCCCAGGTCAGCGTTGTGATCGTTGCCGGAAATTCGCGCCAG
>JBDUBN010000307.1:0-3690 GCA_040004085.1 Novosphingobium sp. | reverse complement strand
CCGCGATTCAGCGTTTCGCCAGAGCCTGTTCGCATTCCTGCATCAGCGTGGCAATAATCGCGGTGACGGGTTCTTCCGAGGTGACCATGCCGACCGACTGCCCCGCCATGACCGAGCCGCTCTCCACATCGCCGCCGATCACTGCGCGGCGCAGGGCACCGGCCCAGAAATGCTCGATCTGCAACTGTGCCTCGCCCATTTCGATAGAACCGGCATCGAGCAGCTTGGCGACTTCGATCTGCTTGGCGGTGAATTCTTCGCTGCCCTTGTTCTTCAGTGCGCGCACCGGGATCACCGGGAGACGCGGGTCGACCTGGACGCTGGTGACCGCATCGCGGGCATTGGCACGGAAGAACGCTTTCTTAAAATCGGGGTGTGCGATAGATTCGGTCGCGCAGGCAAAGCGCGTGCCCAATTGCACGCCGCAAGCGCCCATCTCAAGGTAAGCCGCAATCGCCTCGCCCCGGCCAATGCCGCCCGCAACGAAGATGATCTGTTCGTCAGACAGCACCGGCAGGAATTCCTGCGCCAGCACGCTGGTCGACACCGGACCGATATGACCGCCCGCCTCGCTGCCTTCGATAATCAGGGCATCCGCGCCCGAGCGCAGCAGCTTTTTCGCCAAAGCCAGCGTCGGCGGCAGGACCAGCACTTTCGCGCCAAACGCCTTGATCGCCTCGACACTGCCCTTGGGTGGAATGCCGCCTGCCAGCACCACATGGCTGACGCCGTGGCTTGCGCAAACCGCGATCAGATCGAACAGCGCGGGGTGCATCGTGATAAGATTGACGCCAAACGGCTTGGCCGTCAGCGCCTTGGTCGCGGTGATTTCACCGTCGAGCAGCTCAGGCGTCATCGCCCCGCAGGCAATCACGCCAAAGCCGCCCGCATTGCTGATCGCGGACACCAGATTGCGTTCCGAAACCCATGACATCGCGCCGCACAGGATCGCATATTCGCTGCCAAGAAAGTCCGCGCCGCGCTGCATCATTGCGGAACTCTTCGGGTACTGGGTCATTGTATTCCTTCCCCCCATCCCTTGCGGGAAAGGGCCGGACGGCGGGGTATCCCACCAGTTCCGGCGACAGCGTGGGAAGTCGGCCCCCACCCCAACCCCTCCCCTGAAGAGGAGGGGCTTAACTCATGTCAATCGGCGTCCAGTTCATATGCGGTATGCAGCACGCGCACCGCCAGTTCGGTTTCGTCCGCGTCGATCAGCACAGAAACCTTGATCTCGCTGGTGGAGATTGCCTGAATGTTGATGCCGCGGTCGGCCAAGGCCTTGAACATGGTCGCGGCGATCCCGGCGTGGCTGCGCATGCCGACACCGACGACGCTGATCTTCGCGACCTTGCCATCGGCGATCAGGCGGTAATAGCCGATGGCCTCTTTCTGCCCTTCGAGCAGCGCCTGCGTGCGCGGCAGGTCGGCGGCGGGGACGGTGAAGGTTACGTCGGTCTCGCCCTTGTCCTTGGCGATGTTCTGGATGATCATGTCGACGTTGATATTGGCGGCCGCCAATGGCCCAAAGATCGCGGCCACCGCGCCGGGGCGGTCGGCCACGCGGGTCAGGGTGACTTTCGCCTCGTTCTTGTCGGCGGCAATGCCGGTGATCAACTGGCTTTCCATTTCAAGTCCTTCAAGTTCTTCGTCACTGACAATCATTGTGCCGGGCAGGTCATCGGCGGGCACCGCGTCGTCATCGATGAACGATGACAAGACCTGCACCCGCACGCCCTCTTTCATCGCCAGACTGACCGAGCGGGTCTGCAATACCTTTGAGCCGACCGAGGCCAGTTCGAGCATTTCCTCGTAAGTCACGTTCTTCAACTTACGCGCCTTGGCGACGATGCGCGGGTCGGTGGTGTAGACGCCGTCGACATCGGTGTAGATGTCGCAACGGTCAGCCTTGATCGCCGCCGCCACGGCGACCGCCGAAGTATCGGAGCCGCCGCGGCCCAGCGTCGTCACTCGGCCCTCTTCGGACAATCCCTGAAAGCCGGGGATAACCGCAATCTCGCCAGACGCCATTGATGCCAGCAATTCAGGCGAATCAATCGTGCCGATGCGCGCCTTGGCATAGGCGTTGTCAGTGTGGATCGGCAGTTGCCAGCCGAGCCACGACCGCGCCTTGCAGCCGAGCGCTTGCAAAGTCATCGCCAGCAGACCGGCAGTCACCTGCTCGCCGCTGGCGACGACCACGTCATATTCTGCCGGATCATACAGCGCATTGGCCTCACGGCAAAAGCCGACAAGGCGGTCGGTTTCGCCGGACATGGCGGAGACAACCACCGCCACTTCATGCCCGGCGGCCTGCTGGCGCTGAACAATCCGGGCGACGCGGCGGATGCGTTCCGACCCGGCCATCGAAGTGCCGCCAAATTTCATCACAATGCGGGCCACGAAAACAAGCTCCCGAAAAACTGAATCCGGCGCTGGAGGCCGGGCGGCGGCCCTGTTAGGGTCGGCTTATGAGCAATGCAACCACGATAAGGCCTGACGAGGCCGCGCACTTCGGCAAACTAGCGGCGGATTGGTGGGATCCCAAGGGTTCCTCAGCCATGCTGCACCGGCTCAACCCGGTTCGGCTGGGCTTTGTGAGGGCGGCAATCGACACGCATTTCCACGTCGATTCGCGCGATCTGCGCCCCTTGGCAGGCAAGCGCGCGCTGGATGTCGGCTGCGGCGCGGGGCTGTTGTGCGAGCCTTTGGCGCGGCTGGGCGCGGACGTGACCGGCGTTGATGCGGCGGCGGAAAACGTCGTCGCGGCGGCGGAACATGCGGCGGCCAGCGGTCTGGCGATTACCTATCGCCACGGTGAGATCAGCGCGCTGGCGCTCGGCACCTTTGATCTGGTCACAGCGATGGAAGTGATCGAACACGTCGCGGACAAGCCCGCATTTATCGCCGCGCTGGCCACATCGCTGCAACCGGGCGGGCTGATGATCCTGTCCACCCCCAACCGCACCCCGCAATCGCGGCTCTTGATGGTCGAGGGCGCCGAGCGGCTGGGCCTGATCCCACGCGGCACTCACCACTGGGCCGATTTCATCACCCCGGACGAACTGCGCGATCTGTTGGTGCAGGCAGGCCTGACCATGGGCGAGCCGCAGGGCATTTCGTGGTCACCGGGTCAGGGGCTCCATCTGTCCGGCAATCTGGCACTGAATTATCTGGTGACCGCTACTTTTGCCTGAATTCACTCCGGCGTCATCGCATACAAGGCCCAGCCCAGTCCGGTCGAAACAATGAACAGCGGCCACGACCAATAAAAGCCGATGCCCCTGACCATCATATGAAAGATGTTGAGGAAGCCACCTGTGGAGTGATTGGACCCCATGATCCCGCAGACTATAAGCGTCAAAAGCGTTGACGGGATCAGTGCCTTGAACAGGTCCATCGTCGGTCCTTGAGAATGTGTTCCACCCGCGCCCCGGTTATCACGTCGATAGCGGTTAACGCAAATCACCCAGCGCGGCGGCCCATTCATCGGGCTTGAAGCCGACCAGCAAGCCGCCCGGATGCTCCACAATGGGTCGTTTGATGCAACTGGGATTGGCCGCCATCACTTGGACCGCCTTGGCCGCATCCAGCCCCTGCTTGTCCACATCAGCCAACTTGCGAAACGTCGTCCCGGCGCGGTTAAGCACCTTCTCCCACCCCGCCTGCGCCACCCAATCGGCAATCCGC
>JBDUBN010000306.1:0-3694 GCA_040004085.1 Novosphingobium sp. | reverse complement strand
GCAGCCCTGATCGCGGGTTGAGGGCTGTCGATCCCCATATCGCGCGATACACTCCTCCGATCCAGCACCCGTTGGCCAGGAGCGTTGCGGACCATGATCGATCCCTATTTCGACGGCAAGACCGCCCTCATCACTGGCGCGGGCGCAGGCATCGGGCGCGCTTCGGCCCTCGCCTTTGCCGCGCGCGGGGCACGGGTGATGATCTGTGACCTCGATCTGGCCGGGGCCGAGGAAGTCGCCGCCACCGTCACCTTCCTGTGTTCAGCCGATGCGGCGATGATCACCGGGCTCGCAGTCCCGGTGGACGGTGGCCAGAACGCGGTTCGCGGATGAAAAGCGTCATACTCCCGGCGTCGTTAGTCCGGCCCGATGAATGGCTCGATCCCGTCGGCCTGCCGCGTCCAGGCGCGCCACTGGGAATGCTGCTCAGCGCACACGCGGCCCGGCAGCCCGCTGCGCCAGCGTTCACCTGTGCTGGCCACACTCTCTCTTTCGCGCAAGTCGACCGGCTCGCCAACCGACTGGCCCGCACGTTCGCCGCGCGCGGCGTCGGCCCGGGCGATTGCCTAGTCGTCACCATGCCCAACCGGGCGGAATATGTGGCATCGGTCTACGCAGCATGGAAGCTGGGCGCAGTCCCCTGCCCCATCTCGCAGCGGTTAACGCCCGTCGAACTCGCCGAAGTCCTCGCCTTGGCCGAACCGCGCATCGTCGTCGGCACCGCCGAAACCCCTGCGGGGGACTGGCAGCTGCTCGACATCGACGCGCCCTTGCCCGATGGCATCGACGATAGGCCCTTGCCCGCCATCGTATCGACCACCGGCAAGATGCTCGCCAGCGGCGGCAGCACCGGGCGGCCCAAGCTGATCGTCGATCCGCGCGGATCGGAATGGGGGCCAGACAAGGTCAACAGCTACCGCCCGCCGTTCAGCACCGTGCTAAACCCCGGCCCGCTTTACCACACCTCGCCCTTTGCCTTTGCGATCATTGCCCTGGCCGAGGGCAGCCATGTAGTCTGCATGGAACGGTTCGCCGCTGAGGACTGGCTGGAGCTGGTTCAGCGCCACCGCGTTACCGTCGCTCCGATGGTGCCGACAATGATGAGTCGCATCGCCCGGCTCGACCCCGCGATGACAACCGCCGCCGATCTCTCGTCGCTGCGCTTCATCATGCATTCGTCCGCCCCCTGCCCGCAGGACGTGAAGCGCTGGTGGCTCGACCGGGTCGGACCCGAGGTCGTCTGGGAGGTCTATGGTTCGACCGAGCGGCTCGGCTCCACCCTGATCAACGGCGTCGAGTGGCTGGATCGCCCCGGCTCGGTCGGGCGGGCCATGCCGGGCGATACCATCGTCATCACCGGCCCTGACGGCGCAACTCTCCCTCCGGGCGAGATCGGCGAGATCCTGTTCCGCCGCGCGGTCGGCGTCGGCACCAGCTATCGCTATATCGGCGCCGAAACGCGCATCGTCGGCGATCTGGATGGCTTGGGCGATATGGGCTGGCTGGATGCCGACGGCTATCTCTACATTGCCGATCGGCGCACCGACATGATCCTGGTCGGTGGCATCAATGTCTGGCCGGCAGAGGTCGAGGCCGCGCTCGAACAGGTGCCGGGCGTCGCCTGCGCTGCAGTCATCGGGCTGCCCGATCCTGATCTGGGCAACCGCATCCATGCCATCGTCGAATTGACCGAAGGGACCGCCGCGCCCGATTCTGACGCGGCGCTCGCCTTCCTTGCGGCGGGAATCGAACTGCTCTCCCCGTTCAAGCGCCCCCGCTCGGCCGAGTTCACGCATGAGCGCGTGCGCGATGATGCCGGCAAGGTGCGCCGCGCCGCCCTGCGCGCCGCACGCATCACACCCGTCGCTTGAACAGCGACGGGTGTGATGCGTGCGGACGTGGCTTAGAGTCAGACGTTAGTCGGCCGAGAGACTGGCCATATCGATAACGAACCGATACTTCACGTCCGACCGCTCCATCCGTTCGAAGGCGTGGTTGATTTCCTTTATCTGGATAGTCTCGCAGTCAGGCAGCACACCGTGTTCTGCGCAGAAGTCGAGCATCTCCTGGGTTTCCTTGATACCCCCGATGATCGATCCGGCCAGGGTCTTGCGGCCCATCAGCAACATGCCGGTGTGGAGTGACGGCAACATGCCGATGGCCCCGACCACCACGGTCGCGCCATCCAGCGCAGTGATGCCAAGGTAAGGTGCCACGTCATGCGACACCGGAATGGTATCGATTACGATGTCGAACCGGTTGCGCGCAGCCGCCATTGCGTCCGCGTCGGTTGAGATCAGCACGTCATGCGCGCCCAGCGCCCGCGCATCGGCGGCCTTCGATCGCGAGGTGGTAACTACGGTCACCTCGGCCCCCAGCGCCACGGCCAGCTTCACCGCCATATGGCCCAGCCCGCCCAGCCCGGCCACGGCAACGCGCTTGCCCGGCCCCGCATTCCAGTGGCGCAGCGGCGACCACGTTGTGATCCCGGCGCACAACAGCGGCGCGGCGCGCTCAAGGTCAAGGTTGTCCGGCACGGTCAGCACGAACTCCTCACGCGCGACGATCTGGTCGGAATATCCGCCATAGGTGATCTCGCCGGTCTGCCGATCGTGACCATTGTAGGTGGCCGTGGCGTGGTTTTCGCAATATTGCTCCAGCCCGTGATCGCACGGCGAACAGGTCTGGCAACTGTCGACAAGGCAGCCGATCGCCGCCTTGTCGCCCGGCTTCACCTTGGTGACGTCCGCGCCGACCGCCGTCACTTCGCCGACAATCTCGTGGCCGGGCACGCAGGGGAAGGTTGTGTTGTGCCAGTCGTTGCGGGCCTGGTGCAGGTCGGAATGGCAAACGCCGCAATAGAGGACCCGCATCGCCACGTCATTCTCGCGCAGTTCGCGCCGCTCGAACGTGAAGGGTGCCAGCGGTGCGCCGGCTTCTGCTGCGGCATAGCCAAGGGCCTGTGACATATCTCTCTCCTGCATACGCGTTGGGGCCGCCGTGCCTTGCCGGACCGGCGTTTGATCGGCGGTGATCTTATGTTCGCCACCGCCCCCATCAAGGGGTAGATGGGTCATTATAGCAGGCGATTGAGACTAGCGCACATCCATCGCTGCTGCGCTGAATCAGCCCCCGACAAACGGATCCAACAGCCAGCCTACGCCCGTTTCCTGCTCCAGCTGCATCACCCGGTCGCAATAGGCTTCGATCGCGTCCATATTCATACGATGGCCGACCAGCCGCGCGAACTTGGCGCGCACCCCCGCTTCTCCCAGCGGGTTGTCGGGCGAACCGCGCGGCGCGGTGCCATGTACCGCCAAGGTTCCGCCCACCTCGTCCACTTCCACCCGGCATTCGGCATAGTGAACAAAGCTTGGTTGCAGCACGACCGAGATGCGGCCCATCAGGTCCGCAACCGCCGGTGTGAAGAAGTCGTCGAACCGGTTGCTGTGTTCCGGCAGGATCACGTCGATCCCGGTTCCCGCCAGCGCCGCGCAATAGTTGATGTGGAAACGCGCGTTGTTGGGGCTGGTGGGCGGGCTGGTCTTGACCACGGCGGGCATGATGTAGGCTGGCACACAAATGCGGATGGCCTTTGCCGCCGCCAACCGCTCGGGGCCGATGTCGCGGAACAGCTGCCCCATCAGGTCGATCGCCATGTGGGTATAGCCGCAGGCGGCGTGCAGCTTGCGGC
>JBDUBN010000305.1:0-3709 GCA_040004085.1 Novosphingobium sp. | reverse complement strand
GCGGTCGAAAAGGCATATGTCGGCACCTCAAGATTCTTGGGGGCCGGGCCTTTGCGAATGCGCGCAGCGGTGTCGTATTGCGAGCCATGGCAGGGGCAGAAATACCCGCCGAATTCACCCTTAACTTCGCCTTCGCCCGCGCCCAGCGGCACGCAGCCGAGGTGGGTGCAGACGCCCATGGTGATCAGCCAGTTCTCATGGCCTTCCTTGGTGCGCTGAGCCAGAGTCTCCGGATCGCGCAGCGACGATACGTCCACCTTGTTGGCCTCGGAAATTTCCTTTGGCGTCAGGTTGCGCACGAACACCGGCTGTTTGCGGAAGATCGCCTTGATCGCCTGACCCGGCTGAATCGCGCTGATATCCACTTCGGTCGAGCTTTCGGCCAAGACGTCAGCCGAAGCCGACATCTGGCTGATCAGCGGCAGCAAAGTGGCGACGCCGCCAATGCCAGCCGCGCTAACCGCTGCAATATTGATGAAATCGCGCCGACGCACTCCATCCGCTTCGGAGTGTCCCGTAGCAGCAGTGCCCGCATCTTGTGACATGGTAGACCTAGTCCTGTTCCATCGACCTGATCCCGACCGAGCGCCCAAACAGGCAAACGACCGAGCCACGCCAAAACCATTTCGCCGCGCCGTGCAGGGATTTACGAAGTTACCCTCCGATTTCCCCCCGACGCCGGCCCGACACATGGTTCCCCAACCATCGGGCCTTGACTTGGGGGGCTGATAGACGCGAAAATATGGCCTGCCAACCGCCTTTTTCGGCTCTTTGTGCAGAGATTCAGTCCGAAGCGCTTGAAAGGCCAATCAACGAGAACTGGCGGCCATAGTTCGCCTCGCCGCGATGCGTGGCGCGGCGGAAGGAAAACAGCCGCTGTTCCTGCACATAAGTGTCGCAGCCGAGCAGTTCCACGCGCCCCAGCCCAGCCTTACAGAGCCGCGCTGCGACGTGGCCTTCGAGATCGAAATGCCAGTGATCGGGGCGACCAGCGGCAAAGAATCGCGCGTTTTCCGGGTCAGCTTCGGCGAAGCGGGCAAAAAACGCCGCGTCCACTTCATAGCTGCACTGCGCGATGCACGGGCCGACGGCGGCGACTATGCGGGCGGGGTCTGCGCCGAGTTTCACCATGGCTGCGATCGTCTGATCGGTGACGCCTGACAGCGCGCCCTTCCAGCCCGCGTGCGCCGCGCCGATCACACCAGCGGTGCTGTCGGCCAACAGGACCGGCGCGCAATCCGCCGTGACCACGCCCAGCAGCAGGCCCGGGCGGTTGGTGACCATGGCATCTGCGTGGGGCCGTGCTTCGTTTGGCCAAGGTGCCTCGGCCACCACGCAGTCAGGCGAATGGACCTGATAGACGGTGGCCAGCGCCGCCCCCGGCATGACCGCCGCGACGGCCCGCGCGCGGTTTTCCGCGACTGCGGCGTCGGCATCGCCTGCGCCCAGGCCGACGTTCAGCCCGGCAACCTCGCCGCCCGACACTCCGCCGCGCCGTCCCAGGAAGCCGTGCGGAATGCCCGACAGGACGTCGGCTGTGATCACTTCGACCGAATCAGCCAAGGCTGCGACTGACTTGCTCGAAGGTATCGCGCGACAGGTTGGGTGCGGCGGCGATCCGTTCCAGCTCGGCGCGCATCATCGCTGCGCGTACAGGTTCGATTCGCCGCCAGCGTCCCAGCGAGGGGACGAATCGCGCGGCGGTCTGCGCGTTCGTCGGATCGAGCGCCAGAATCAGGTCGGCGATGATCCGGTAACCCTCGCCCGATGCGTCATGGAACGCATGGCCGTTGGCCGCCAGCGCCATATACAAAGCGCGCACCCGGTTTGGGTTGTGCAGGGTGAAGTCCGGATGATCGGCCAAGGCGCGGGCGTGGCCGAGCGCATCGGGGTGCAGCGATCCGGCCTGGAGCGAGAACCACTTGTCGATCACCAGCGCATTCCCGGCATAGCGCGCATGGAACTGCGCCAGCTTTTCCGCCCGCTCAGGGGTATCGAGCGCGCACAGCACCATCAGCGCACCTTGGCGGTCGGTCATGTTGTCAGCGGCGTCGAACTGGGCACTGGCGCGGCGGATGGCCTGCGCGGGCGTACCGGCGGCCAGATAAACTAGCGCCTGCGTCTTCACCTTGCGAGCCCCGCGCGCGGCGGCGTCGAGGCCATATGGAAGCGCACTGGCGCGATCATGCAGCGCGGTGAAGCGGGCTTGCAATGTGCTCCCGAGCCACGCCTTCAGCTCCTCCCGCTCGCGCCAGATGGCGACGGGATCGGCCTGCGCCAGTTGCTCGGCCAAGTAGCCCTCACCCGGCAGAACCAGCAATTCGCCGCGCATCAGATCGTCGAGTGCCTTGTCGTCAAGCACGGCAGCAATGGCCGTGCCGATGGCTTGGCGTCCGGCGGCTTGCTCGGCCTCACCTGGCGCGCCGCCGAGCACGGCAACCAGATGCCGCACAATCAGGCTTTGCAGCGCCTCATACCGCGCGAATGGATCGTCGTCGTGGGCGGCAAGAAACACCAGATCGGCCTCGGACTGCGCCGCATCAATCGCCACCGGGGCTGAATAGCCGCGGTTGATCGACAACACCGGACGCGCGGCAAAGCCGGAAAAAGTGAACTCCGCCTCGGCGCTGTCCAGCACGATCAATTGCTCACCGCCGTGCGTGCAGCTCAGCGGATCGAACAGCGCCAGCCGCAGCGGGATTGGCATTGGCAGCTTGTCCGGCTGGCCGGGGGTGGTGGGGACTTGCTGCGACAGGTGCAGCGTTGCGGTGTCCCCGGCAAAATCCAGCCTTGCGGTGACCTTGGGTGTTCCAGCCTGCGAATACCATAAGCGGAACTGGGTCAGATCCAGCCCGGCCCCCGCCTCGATCGACTGGATGAAATCCTCACACGTCGCCGCCTCTCCGTCGTGGCGGTCGAAATAGAGGTCGGTCCCGGCACGGAACCGCTCGGTGCCTGCGATGGTCCGCATCATGCGGATCACTTCCGCACCCTTGTTATAGACCGTGGAGGAATAGAAGTTGGAGATTTCCTGATACGAATCAGGTCGGATCGGATGCGCCAGCGGGCCGGAATCCTCGGGGAACTGCGCACCGCGCAGCACCCGCACGTCCTCGATGCGCTTGACCGGCTCGCTGCCCATATCGGCGCTGAACAGCTGATCGCGCAGCACGGTGAAACCTTCCTTGAGGCTCAACTGGAACCAGTCGCGGCAGGTGACACGGTTGCCCGACCAATTGTGGAAATACTCATGGCCGATCACCGCCTCAACCGCATCGTAATCGCCGTCGGTGGCAGTTTCCGGGTCGGCGAGGACATAGCGGGTGTTGAACACGTTCAACCCCTTGTTCTCCATCGCGCCCATGTTGAAATCCGACACGGCGACAATGTTGAACAAGTCGAGATCGTATTCGCGGCCAAATGCGCGCTCGTCCCATTGCATCGAGTGGATCAGGCTGCGCATGGCGTGCTGGGTGCGGCCTTCGTCGCCGGGGCGCACCCAGATGCCGAGATCGACCTTTCGGCCGCTCATCGTGATGAAACTGTCCTTGGTGGGGACCAGATCGCCCGCCACCAGTGCGAACAGATAGCACGGCTTTGGCCACGGATCGTGCCATTCGGCCCAATGCGTGCCGTCGGCGCCTTCGCCGGTGGCGGTGCAGTTGCCGTTTGACAGCAAGACCGGAAACGCCGCCTTGTCGCCGCTCAT
>JBDUBN010000304.1:0-3709 GCA_040004085.1 Novosphingobium sp. | reverse complement strand
GACTCGTCGCTGGAGGGCAGATCGCCAGCCATGCGGCGGGAGAATTCAGCGGCTTGCGGGTTAGCGGCGAGGCGCTTTGCCCATGCGGCATGTTCGCCAGCACCCTTGACGCCGGTTGCCAGCCAATCGGCCTTGATGTCGTCGGGAATTACAAATGGTTCAGTCGGCCAGCCCAAGAAAATGCGCGCGGCGGCGATTTCCGCGTCGCCCAAGGCTGCACCGTGAACGTGATGCGTACCCTGCTTGTTCGGCGCGCCCTTGCCGATGACGGTCTTGCAGGCGATCAGCGAGGGGCGTTCATCGGCCAAGGCGGCGTCAATGGCGCGGGCAATGTCGGCGGTGTCGTGGCCGTCGCAAATTTCGGTATGCCAGCCGCTCGCCTGATAGCGGGCCAGCACGTCTTCGCTGGTCGAGAGGTTAGTAGCCCCGTCGATTGTGATCTTGTTGTCGTCCCACAGCACGATCATGCGGCCGAGCTTCAGGTGCCCGGCAAGGCCAACCGCCTCATGGTTGATCCCTTCCATCAAGCAACCGTCACCAGCGACGACCCAAGTGCGGTGATCGACCAGATCGTCGCCGAATGTGGCGTTAAGGTGGCGCTCTGCCAGCGCCATGCCGACTGCCATGGCGAATCCCTGTCCCAGCGGGCCAGTGGTGCATTCCACGCCTTCGATATGCGTATTCTCGGGATGCCCGGCGCAAACGCTGCCAAGCTGGCGGAAATTGCGGATGTCATCCATCGTCGGCGAGGCATAGCCGCTGAGGTTCAGCAGCGAGTAGATCAGCATCGAGCCATGTCCGGCCGACAGCACGAACCGGTCACGATCAGGCCACTTTGGCGCGGCGGGATCGAACTTCAGATAGCGTGACCACAGCACCGTGGCGACATCGGCCATGCCCATCGGCATGCCGGGATGGCCGGAGTTCGCCGCCTGAACCGCATCCATCGAGAGTGCGCGGATGGCGTTGGCCATGGGGCCGAGGCGAGACGGGTCGAGGGTCATATCAATAAGTCTCCGGCACAGCCCCGAAACGCGGCCCGGAATGACGCGGCGATTCGGGTTTGGGCCTCTTTGCTGCAAGCCCGCCCCCCGTCAAGTTTAGCGCGAGTCAAGTTTGACACGGCATCTCTTGCAGTTCTGCCGTAGCTGTTACAGTTTTGGACGTATCACCGCTTTCGGCGCGGCGAATTTTCGGCTAGCCAGCGCGCATGAGCGAACAACGGGTACATCAGGCAGTGGCGCGGATCGAAGCAGCAGCGGCTCGGATAGAGACCGCTGCCGCGCGTTTGGCCATCGAGGCAAGCGCGGTGGAGAGCGAATTGTCGGCGAAACATGGGGAATTGGCGGCCCAGCATGGAGAACTGGCGGCCCAGCATGACGAACTGGCGACCCAGCACGGCGATCTCTCGGTGAAGCACGAAAAATTGCGCAGCGTAGTCACCCAATCCTTGCGCGAACTGGATGCGCTGATCGGGAGTGCAGACGCATGAGTAATCTGGACCTCTCCATCGGCGGCCGGAACTTCACGGTAGCGTGCGCCCCCGGTGAAGAAGCGCATATCTCGGCGCTCGGCCAGCTCATTGACGCTAAAGTGGCGTCGATGAACGGTGCCGCAGGGCAAGGCGAGGCGCGGATGATGTTGTTTGCCGCGCTGTTGCTGGCCGACGAATTGCACGAGCTGAAATACGGCAACGGCCCGGCGCCAGCGCCCGAACCGCCCCCCGCGCCTCCCAAGATGGACCCCGCAGTGGCCGAAAAGCTTGAGGCAATTGCGATTTCCCTCGAAAACTGCGCCTTACACCTTGAGAGTACGGGCCGGGACGCCTAGATTGTATCTCGACGGGTACTGCCCGGTGCGAGCCTTCGAAAATCCCTGAGGCTATAAGCAAATCCTATGGGGGCTGTCCCTGGTTGGATCCTGGTCCGGCACACACGGTTCCCACCTGACGTGAACGCGTCAGTGGATTTCCCGGCAACGGCCCATGGTGGTCCCGTCACCCACCGCCTTTGCGGCGAGGTTTGGAGGCGAGCGCAGCGTGAATGAAAAGCAGCTGTTGCGCGCCAGAATGCGGGCGGAACGACGCGCGCATGTCGATGCCCTTCCCGACTCCACCCGCGCGCTGATCATGATGCGCCCGCCCGCTCCGGTCGCGGCGATGGTTCCCGAAGGCGGCGTGGTCGGACTGTATCATCCCCTGCCCCACGAAGCGCCGACCGCTGGCTATGCCCGCTGGTTCTATGAAAATGGACGCACGCTGGCTCTGCCGTGGTTTGCGGACCGAATGGCGCCGATGCAGTTCCTTGAATGGGGCAACCCCTTTGACGACAACGAGTTGGAGGCCGGGCCATTCGGCCCCCAACCCCGCGCGCATTCGGCGCTGGCCAAGCCGGACACAGCGTTTGTGCCTTTGCTGGCATTCACGGCGGACGGCCAGCGGCTGGGCCAAGGCGGTGGACATTATGATCGCTGGTTGGCGGGCAATCCCGATGTTCTGCCGATCGGCTTGGCGTGGGATATGCAACTGGTCGATTCGCTGCCAGTGGAGCCGCACGACCGGACGCTGGCCGCAGTGGTCACGCCGACTCGCTTTTACAGGATAACCGACTGATGCGCAGCGAACCGACCTGGCGGATCCCTCTGGGCGTACTGGCGCTGGTCGCGGTGCTTCTCGCCTATGCGGTGCTGATCGCGCACGTGCTGCCGCCGTTCATCGGCAACTGGCCGACGCTGGCGCAACTGCCGATCTATCTGGTGCTGGGCGTAGTGTGGCTGCTGCCCTTGCGCCGGTTTCTGACGTGGATGGAAACCGGCCGCTGGGGTTAGACATTTCGGCGTCCTAGCAGCCCACAAGACGCAGCTTCGCCGACATGTAAAAGCTCTACATTGTCAGGAAAACTGCCCCAAGTGGCGCGAGTGACGGGACTTGAACCCGCGACCTCCGGCGTGACAGGCCGGCGCTCTAACCAACTGAGCTACACCCGCGAACCCCTTGGGGAGCGCCGCCACTAGGGCAGCATTCCGGGGCTGTCAACACCCCCGGCAGCACCTTTGGCAGCACCATTTTAAAAACCCCGAAATGGCTCCGGTTAGCCATCAAAAAACATGGTGACCGCGCTGTTAACCATTTCTTTGCACAGTCTTGCGAGAAGACAGCAGCGACCTTGCATCGCCGCCGGGGGGAATTCTAACCGTGACAATTCAACGTAAGATCGTGCGCGCCGCTTGTGCCTTGGGCCTGATCGCCCTGCCCAATACTGCCGCCTTGGCTGCCCAGACGCCGTCCATGGCGGTTTCGCTTGAAAGCGCGATCTATGTGGAAAAAAGCAATTCCGCGAGCCGCACGTTGCAGCCTGCCAGCCAGCTTTCACCCGGCGACCGGGTTGTGACGATTCTAACATGGCATAAGTCAGGAGCGGGCAACCGCTTCACCCTGACCAACCCGCTGCCCCGCAGCGTCTACTACCAAGGCAGCGCGCGGGACGATGAGGAAGTATCGGTCGATGGTGGTCATACGTGGGGCCAGCTTGGCACTTTGCGCCTTGCCGAACGCTTGGCGACGCCAGAAGACGTTACGCATGTCCGCTGGCGGATCAGCGCTGCCGCTCCCAGCGGGCGAGTTGCATATAGTGCGATAGTGCGGTGAAAAGGGGCGCCTAGAGCCAGATGACGTTAGATTGCACCGCCGGGATTGCGTCAGGAAGCTTCT
>JBDUBN010000303.1:0-3710 GCA_040004085.1 Novosphingobium sp. | reverse complement strand
GCCAGACAATCGTCGCAGCCATAGATGCGGTTGCCCATCGCGCGGCGGAATTCATCCGGCACCGAGCCTTTGTGCTCAATGGTCAGATAGCTGATGCAGCGCCGCGCATCGAGGCGATAGGGGGCGGGAAAGGCCTTGGTCGGACACGCAGTCTGGCAGGCGTCACACGATCCGCAGCGGTCGTGCCCCGGCTCGTCAGGCGCGAATTCCAGTGTGGTGTAGATCGCGCCCAGGAACAGCCAACTACCATGCTCCCGGCTGACCACATTAGTGTGTTTGCCCTGCCAGCCCAGCCCCGCCGCCTGCCCTAACGGCTTTTCCATGACCGGCGCGGTATCGACGAAAACCTTGACGCCAATCGGCCCCAATCCGCGCTTTTCTGCCTCAGCCACCAGCCAGTGGGCGAGTGCTTTCAGCGCCTTTTTCACCGTGTCATGGTAATCGCCGCCCTTGGCATAGGCGGAAATCCAGCCGCGCGATGGCTGGTCCGCCAGCACCGTGGGATCGCCCGCCGGGGCATAGCTCATGCCCAGCGCGATCACGCTTTGCGCGTCGGCCCACAAGGCCTGCGGGCTGCGGCGGTGGTGGAAGCGGTCGGCCATCCACTCCATCGATCCATGGTGACCTAGGTCAAGCCACCGCCCCAGTCGCTCCGCCGCCGCATGGTCTTCCGCCGCCGGGGCAATGCCCAGCGCGGCAAAGCCAATGCGCGCGGCCTCAGCTGCAAGATCATGCTTAAGCGTATGTATGACGGCTGCGTTAACCATACTTGGCGCGCTGATCTTCATGGGCGTTGACTATGGCTGGCGACATGAAAATTGACCTAGGGCAATGGCAGGCATCGGGCAACGCACCGGTGCCGACGGAATTGAGTGAGCAAGTGCTAGCAATCGAGGCCCGCGGGCTGGTCAAGCGGTTTGATGGCTTCACCGCCGTCGATGGCGTCGATCTATCAGTGCCGCAAGGCGCGATTTACGGCGTGCTCGGCCCCAATGGCGCGGGCAAGACCACGACCTTGCGGATGCTGCTGGGGATCATTGAGCCTGACGCGGGCCTGCGCCGGGTGCTGGGTTGCGAGCGTCCACAGGATGTCGCGCATATGATCGGCTATCTGCCCGAGGAGCGCGGACTCTATCCCTCGATGAAAGCCTACGAGGCGATTGCCTTTGTCGGCGCGCTGCGCGGATTGCCGCTGGCCGAAGGGCGCCGCCGGGGCAAGGCGCTGCTGGAAGAGCATGGGTTGGGCTACGCGATAGAGCGCCAGATCCGCCAGCTGTCAAAAGGCATGGCGCAGCAGGTGCAACTGCTGGCCACACTTGTCCATCAGCCCCGACTTGTGGTGTTTGACGAGCCGTTTTCCGGCCTCGATGCGCTGAATCAGGGCAGGTTGGAACGAATGATGCGCGGACTGGCGGAAACCGGAACGACGGTAATCTTCTCCACGCACGTCATCGCCCATGCCGAGCGGCTGTGCGATTCGGTGGCGATCATCGCGGGCGGCAAAGTGCCGTTCGCCGGGCCGGTGGACGTGGCGCGCGACCATATTCCGGCGCAAGTGCGGCTGGAAACCCGCGCGGCTGGCGGCCAATGGCGTAGTGCCTTGCCCGCCGACGCCCGCGCCGAGCGCAAGGCCGATGGCAGCGCGTTCTGGTTCTTCCCGCTACCCGAAACCGGCATCGAGCCGCTGCTCCGCGCCCTTATCGAGGGTGAAGCCGGCATCCTGTCGCTGTCGATTGAGCGGGCCGGACTGCACGATGCTTTCGTCGCCATCGCTGGTGAAGCCGCCGCGCGCGCGCTGGAAGAAACGCCTGAGGAGCTGGGCCGATGAGCATTCCTTCTGAAACTGGCCTCCTGACGGGCAAACGCCTATCGACATTCGCCGCCGCTCTGGTCATCGCGCGCCGCGATTTCTGCGCGATCCTGTTCAGCCGCAGCTTTATCTTCTTTCTGCTCGGGCCGCTGTTTCCGGTAATCGTCGCGATGGCGGCGGGCAGCGTTGGCCACAAGGTGCAGCAAGCCGCCGAGCGCCCGGTGCTGGGCGTGGCGATGAGCGCCGCTGACACCGCCGCGCTGATCAATGCCAGCAATGTGCTGGACTCGCGCGTTGGCTATGGCCTGCCCGAACTGACCGTTGTCAGCCAGACTAAGCCCGGAGAGCAGATCGACGCGCGGAAGGTGTTGCGCCAGCAGCAGGGGGGCGTCTCCGCGCTGTTGACCGGCACTTTGCGCGACCCGGTGCTGACCGGCAGCCAGGGCCTGATCGCCGACTGGCAGGGGCCGGTTTCGCTGCTGGCTCAGCAAGCGCAAAGCGGTACGCTACAAAAGTTTCCCGCCGTCGCGCTGGTGCCGACCACCGCCGCTGCCGCCAAAAGCCGGGGCGACCGCATGCGCACCGCACAGGGCGGTCAAACGCTGCTGTTTCTGCTGACGATGCTGCTGGCGGGCATGGTTCTGTCCAACCTCGTCGAGGAAAAGGGCAACAAGATCATCGAGGTACTCGCCGCCGCCGTGCCAATGAACGCAGTGTTCTTCGGCAAGCTGTTCGCGATGCTGGGGATTTCCTTCGTCGGCATCACCGTCTGGGGCAGCGCCTATGGGGTGATGATACTGGCGGGCGGGAGCGGGCTCAGCGGTTATGCCGCGCCTGCCGTCGGCTGGACCGCGTTCATCGCGTTGGGGGTGACCTATTTCGCCATGGCCTATCTGCTGCTGGGGGCGATGTTCCTGACGCTCGGCTCGATGGCGTCAACGGTGCGCGAAGTGCAGACGCTGTCGATGCCTGCGTCGATGGGTCAGCTGATGGTGTTCTTCTTTGCCAGCTATGCCATGGCGCAGCCGGGCAGCACGGTCGAGCTGGCGGCGCAGATTTTCCCGCTCAGTTCGCCTTTCGCCATGCTCGCCCGCGCGGCACAGGACGGGTCGATCATGCCGCATGTCATGGCGCTGGTGTGGCAAGCCGTGTGGGTTACGCTGTTCGTCCGATTTGGCGCGCAACTGTTCCGCCGCCGGGTGATGAAGTCCGGCCCGCAAGGCGCGCGCAAGCGGAAGGTCAAGCTGGCGGCGACGTGAGTTTGGTCAGCATTGATTAAGCGGTCGTAACCGATAGACTGGCCGTATGGTCAATTCACGTGCAATCCGCCTGCCGCGCCGCCGTCTGCTCGGCTGGCTGGGCGCATCCGCCGCCGCGCCGCTGGTCGTCGGCTGCGGCGGTTCGGAGGCTCAGGCCAAGGGTTATCCGGTACAGTTCACGCCAGCTGAATGGCGCAAGCGGCTGACCCCGGCGCAATATTCCATCCTGCGCGAACAAGGCACCGAAAGCCCGGGCAGTTCGCCGCTGTTGAAAGAACACCGCAAGGGAACGTTTAGATGCGCAGCCGACGGTCAGCCGCTGTTCTCCTCGGCCACCAAGTTTGAAAGTGGCACCGGCTGGCCCAGTTTCTGGAAACCGTTGCCCGGCGGCGTCGCCACGACCACAGACCGCAGTTTTGGCATCGAGCGTGTTGAAGTCCACTGCACCCGCTGCGGTGGCCACCTTGGCCACGTGTTCGACGATGGTCCGCCGCCCACCGGCAAGCGCTATTGCATGAACGGCGATGCGCTGAGCTTCAAGCCGGACTGATAGCCGCAGACCAACCGACAGCCGGCAAGAAGCGGCTGGTGCGGATGGCGGGACTCGAACCCGCACGATCAAAGATCAAGGGATTTTAAGT
>JBDUBN010000302.1:0-3718 GCA_040004085.1 Novosphingobium sp. | reverse complement strand
CATCGAAAACCGGCAAGATCCAGCTTGCCGACTATCAGGAAGTGCGAATTCGCCAGTTTCACCAGACACTCGACAAGTATTTGGCCAGATAATTTTTCTTGGCGGAGAAATGTGATGAAGCATGGAGATGCCCGCGCCCTATTGACGCGCGACTGGGCAATTCAGATGGATTCTGATGCCGTAGCCTGCCCCTTTCATGCGGGAGCCAAACTTCATCAGGGCCCGGACGTCTTCTTCAAAGCGGGCGAGTCACACGTGCGCTCGTCGGGGTTGGGCGGGAATTGGGTCGTCACACGATATGCCCAACAGCAGGAAGTGCTGCTTGATCCGGGCCGGTTCTCGAGTCATCTTGCAATTGGCTTTTCGCGATTGATCGGAGACGATTGGCCGCTTGTTCCGCTGGAACTCGATCCCCCCGAACATGCGCTCTATCGCAAGCTCATTGCCCCTTGGTTGTCACCATCGCGCGCGCGCACGCTGCAAGAAGAAATCCGCGTACTCGCAATCGATTTGATCGCAAACCTGAAGGAAGCAGACGGGTGCGATTTCATGGACTGTTTCGGAAGGCCCTATCCGGTAACGGTATTCATGCGGATGATGGATCTGCCGATGGACGAGATGCCAACTTTCCTCGCATGGGCCGACGCCCTGCTGCGCGGCGAGACAGTGTCGGATAAGAGCAAGGCGGCACAAGCGATCAAGGATTATTTGCTCAAGCTCATCGCCGCGCGGCGAGCAAACCCCGGTGAAGACATGGTCAGCTATTTCATCGCCAGCCGGGTGGGTGAGGCGGAAATCCCGCCAGATCGAATGCTTGGCCTCTGTTTTATGTTGTTCATTGGCGGGCTGGACACGGTTGCATCTTCGCTGGGGTTCATTTTTCGCGAGCTGGCTCGACGGCCTGAATTGCAAGCCCAATTACGCGCAGACGCTGGCATGGTCTCGGCTGCAACGGATGAGTTCATGCGAGCCTTTGGGGTGGTCACCACCTTCCGTTATGCGACTGAGGATATGGATTTTCACGGCGCGCCGATCCGTAAGGGCGAATTGATCGAGTTACCGCTTGGCCTCTCGTCTCGCGATGAACGGATGCACGATGCCCCGCATGACATCGACTTCCGTCGGAATGGCAAGCGAACGCTGGCGTTCTCCACTGGGCCACACACCTGCTCTGGCATGCACCTGGCGCGTACGGAGATCAGGATTGCGCTTGAGGAATGGATGAAGCGCATGCCGGTTCTGCGTCTGGCGCCAAACACCGCAATTAAATTGGAGACGGAAAGCGTTTGGGCGCTTGAAAACCTTCCATTGGTTTGGACATGATCGTGCGGGTCCGGACCTTGGATTCTCACTTGACACTCAGCCCCACTCATTACTTTCAAGCTCGAACAAATCAGAGGAACCCATATGCCCGCCGCGTCTGAAGAAACGCTCCACCCTTCCCGGATCGACTGCGTGCTGATCTGCGGCGGGGATTGGCATGACATGGACTTCGCGCGGCTCGAACTGCTCAAGCTGCTGGCGGAGGACGACCGTGTCCGGACCCGGGTGTTCGAGGATTATGAAAACACCGATGCGCTGGGTGCGGCTGACATCCTGATCACTTACACCTGCAATGTAGCGCCGTCGCTAGGGGCGCAGGAGGTGCTGCGTCACTGGCTGGGGCGCGGCGGGCGCTGGTATGCGCTGCACGGTACGAATTCGATACTGCGCCTGCTTGCCGACGGGCCAAACGCGGGGCTGTTCGACGCGCCGCGCTGGACGCCGCTGTTCACGGACCTGCTGGGCAGCCAGTTTCTTTCCCATCCGCCGATTGCACCGTATCTTGTCACGGTTGCCGATCCTGACCATCCGCTGGTGCAGGGGGTCGAGCCATTCGAGACGACGGACGAACTTTATCACCTCGAACGCCACGGTGATCTGCACGTCCTGCTCGAAACCGAGTGCCGCGAGGAAGGGACCGGCTTTGTCGAGGCCGCAGACGCCATCGGCATGCATCCGGTGATGTACCTGAAGGACCACGGCGCGGGCGCGGTGCTGTATAACACGCTGGGCCACTGCCGCGGCCATTATGACTTGCAGCCGATGGCGGACTGGTGGCCGACAGTTGATCGCTGCGCCTGGGAACTGCCGGTGTTTTATGAACTGCTGCGGCGCGGGATCGGCTGGCTGAAGGAACGCAGCCCGGCCTGAGTTAACCCGCTAAGCAGCAATTCCGGCAAATTTGTCCAGCGCGCTGCCCTGATCGTCAGGCCAGCGCGACAGCACCAGCAGGCGCTTGTGGCCATGGCCGATGGCCAGCTCGTCAGTCACGCCCATGCCGCCGTGGAACTGGATCATTTCATGGCCCAGATTGATCGAGGCGGCTCCCATGAACGCGCGCAGACCAGCGACATTGCGCGCGAAATCGCGGCTCCCATATGAGACGACCGCCAGATTGAGCAACCCGCGCGTCTGTTCAAGCACGGCGTATTGCGCGGCCATGCGGTGCTGGATCGCCTGAAAGCTGCCGATTTTCGTGCCAAACTGTTCGCGGGTGCGCAGATAGTCCAGCGTATCCGCAAACAGCCGCTCCATGATCCCCAAGGCTTCGGCGCCGCGCGCTAGATTGGCCATGGTTTGCGCTTGCTCGATCTCGGTGATGCCGCCGCTCAAGACACAGGACTGCGGCACGAACGCACCATCAAGGTCGAGGCGCAATGCCGCGCTGCCATCGGCCATTCGCCACGGTGTTGGTGTTAATCCTGAGGTTTCGGCGGCAATGAACAGCAAGGCGACACCCTCGGTGCTGCCCGCTGTTCCGGCCGCGCGCGCAGTGACAATGAACCCATCCACGCCAGCTCCGGCAGGGACGCAGTTCTTGGTGCCGGTGACCCGCATGCCGCCATCCACAGCTTCGGCGCGGGTTTCCAGCCACAGGCGGCCCGGGCGCGATCGCGGTTCGGCATGGGCAAGGGCGATGCGTTTTGACCCGGCCAGCAGGGCATCACGCCACTCGGCAGAGAGTTCCTGCCCGGCAACTGTGTCGAACAATCGCGCCGCCAGCAGCACATTTTCGATCAGCGGCTCAACCACCAGCCCCCGGCCAAAAGCTTCGAACAACGTAACGATGGCATCCGGGCCGAAGGCGGCTTCGTCCGAGGCGCGGCTGCCCAGCGCGGCGATCAGGCCGAGTTCACCTAGCAGTGCCCAGTTCTCGGGCGAAAACCCGCAAGGCTGGTCCAGATACGCGCGCCGCATGTCGCCGCAGTAACGATCCTGCACCACGCGCTCACCCAGTGCCTTGAGCATGGCTTCGTCTTCACTCAGATCGAAATTCACGGAAAACTCCTACGTTTCCGCGCCGCGATATCACTGATCGGGCGATTTCCCCGCTGGGCAAAATGTTAGTATTGCGCAGCTCCGTGGACGGTCCTGACCCTAGTGTTTTGAGCAGTCGGAAATTCTTGCCAACGTAGTCAAAAGGGTGGTCAGTGGTCGCAATTGGCCGCGCTGGGATTTGGATTTATGCGTGCAATCGCCGAGGGGCTGTTTACCAACGACGTGCCGCCGCGCCTTGTCGGCGGGCGTGACCGTCAGAGCGGTCGGATCGTGTTTCCCTGCCCCGCTGACGACCGGTTCGAGCCGCATCCGCTTGGCCGTATCGGCAGGCTGTGGTCATGGACGGTGCAGCGCTATCGTCCCAAAAGTCCGCCTTATGCCGGGCCTGACGCGTTTG
>JBDUBN010000301.1:0-3718 GCA_040004085.1 Novosphingobium sp. | reverse complement strand
GCCGAGAACCGCCTGAATGCCGTCCTCATAGGTCAGGATCACTGCACCTTGGTATTACGTGCTTGCCGCCCCGTCCGGTTAGGTACGAGGCGGCGATCATGTGCTTCTGGCGAAAATCAGTGCGGGATGGTCCAGCGGACGGTGCCGGTATAATTGCTGACTACTTTGGCTCCGGTGTCATCGCTTGCCGCATCGAATCGGGCACGGCGGGACAGTTCGCGGCAGGTGGCGGCATCAAGACCGGGAAAGCCGCTTGACCGGGTGACGGTGCAATTGGTCACCGCCCCGCTGGCGGATATCGCGAGCAGATAGCTCACCGCGCCTTCGTTGCCCTCCCACAAGTCGCGCGAGGGGTAGGCGTCAGGCGTTACCCAGGCTGTTCGGTCGCCGCGTGCCCGTGCGGGTCGGGCGGGAACGCCAGAGGGAGCCGGTTTGATCCAAGGTTCCGTGGTGGGGCCAGCGACAGGGCCGTCGAACGGATCGCTGCTGGTCGTGGGCCGGGGATCAATTGGGTCGAAAGGCACCGGCATGGGCATCGGGTCATGCACGCGGGCTTTTGTTTCAGCATGGGTCTTCGTCTGCGGAGGGTCGGGCACGACGGTGGGGTGTGGCTCCGGTATATTAGTCGCCTCCACTTGCGGCCCAGCTACTTGCGGCAGGTAAGTAAAACTGAGGCCGGTAATCAGCGCATAGACCACGCCTGCCTCGAGCAGACTGACCGCAATCAGCGTTGCGGTACGGTTCTTGCGGTTTGAGATCGATGCATAAGCCATGACACACCTCTTCCGTTTTTCCGCCCGTGAAATTCAGGCGGTGTTTAACAGGGATTGTGTCCGGACATTGGCAGACTTGCAGGAAATGTAATAAAAGGCAAGAAAATTGTAATATAATACTAAGCTTCGTTAGTATTGAGCCTTGTCAGTCTTTGTGCGTAAGAAACGCCAGGCACATGCGCGCCAGTTGTGTCTTGAGTATTTCCCAATCGAGTTCGTTTGCGCTCTCGGCGCTGGAGCCCAAAGCCAGATGCCGCGCCAAAGTCGAAAAGATCACATCGAACGCTGCAGAGGCGCGCACTTCGCGGTCGTCGCCGCCAAATTCGTTGGTATAAGCAAACATGCCCTCGGTCGCCAGGCGGGCGGCGCGGGAGGCGGCAGCTTTGCCGGGTTCTGAAACCAGCGCATCGTGCTGTGCACGTGCCATGCTGAGCCGCATCATCGGTGCGTGCTGGCGCAGAAACTCGGCATAGCTGGCAACGAAGTTGGTCACGAACTCGCGAAGATTACGTGACGCGGCATTGATCTTGGCGAACATCCGCGCTTCGTCGCCCATGATGTGCTCAAGATGATTGGCGATCACCGCCCGGACGAGGTTTTCCTTGCTTTCGAATCGCAGATAAATCGATCCAATCGAGACATCACCTGTCTTGCTGACGTCCTGAAGCGTGAAATCCTCGTTCCCGCGTGCTTCCATCAGCTCCTGCGCAGCCTTGAGCATACGCTCAAGCGAGGCCTTGCTGCGGCCCTGCAATGGCTTGCGACTGACATTGTCGACGGCGAGCGCCGGGGCGGCAGGGGTGCGTTTTGGCATGATCTGATCATGACCAGACACGCATCGGGCGTCAAGGCATTCTAGTTGGCTAATTCTAATTAGCCGCACACCCTTGGTCCCGGCCCGGCCCATAATCCGACGCCGTTTCGAGAGAGGCTTGACAGGATCACAATGTGTATTGTATTTAGAATTCCTATTTTAGTTACATAGGTAATCCGGAGCAGTGGTATCGACGGAATCGATACATTGGCTCCCATTTTGGGAGGTAGCTTGTGAAAATTTCGAGTCTCAGTGTCCTGATGATCGGCGGCTCAATGCTCGCCAGCACCGCGGCAATTGCCCAGACAGGTGTGGGCCAATCAGGTGCGGCCCAAGCGGCCGATGCAACCGTCGACGACAGCAATATCATCGTCGTGACCGCACAGAACCGCTCGCAGGATGTCAACGATGTTCCGATTGCAATCGACGTCGTCAGCGGAGAATCGCTGAAGAAGATCGGCTTCTCCGACATGAACGACATCGACAAGATCGCCCCCGTTGTTCAGCTCAATCAGGATCAGGGCACGGTCAAGATATCGGTCCGCGGCGTCGGTACAACCTCCAACGACGAAGCGCAGGATACCTCGGTCGTCATCAACATCGACGGCGAATACATCAACCGTCCAAACATCATGGGCATGTCGCTGTTTGACATGGACCGGGTTGAAGTGCTGCGCGGCCCACAGGGTACACTGTATGGCCGCAACTCGACCGGCGGCGCGATCAACTTCATCACCCGCAAGCCCGGCAAAGAATTCGGCGCCAACGCGACGGTCAGCTATGGCAACTACAACGCTATCCGCGCCGACGCCGGTGTCGATCTGCCGCTGGGCGACATGGCAGCGGTGCGTGTTTCGGGCTTCTATGAAGACCGCGACGGTTACAGCAAACACCCGGCGGGCGGCGGCTTCTTCGTATTCCCGGCCTATGCTGCCGGTCGTTCGGATGACAACCACGCCTACGGTGGCCGTATTTCGTTGCGTCTGAATCCAACCGACGCACTGACGGTCAATCTTGCCGCCGATTATTCCAACCGCAGCTTCACGCCGGGCATCTTCGCTGCTGGCGATCTTAACGCGGCTGGCAATGGACCGACCGGCGGCACTTGCAACAACGGGTTTACCCGCGTCGCCCCCGCCTACCCGCAGGTCCTGTGCGTTCCCAACAAGACCAACCTGCTGTCAAAGATCGATCGCACCAATTATGCCGCGCCCAATTATGGGTTGGGTCATATCGGCGAGGAGACATGGGCGATCCGTGGCCGCATTGCCTACGAACTGGGTGACAATACAACTCTGACTTACACGGGCGGCTATCGCAAGTTCAAGGGCGATCCCACCAGCCGCCTGACCCTGCCGATCATCTACCAGTCCTACTCGTTTCAGGACGAAGCCGACACGCAGAGCCATGAACTGCGGGTCAACGGCAAGATCGGCGGAATCGTCTATCAGGTCGGCGGATTTTACTTCAAGGAAAAGCTGGCCCGCGAGAATGGCTTCCTGCTGCCAAGCTTTGTTTTTGCACAGCCGCTTAACGACCCCAGCCTGTTCGGCAAACCGGGTACATTCCTGAGCTATTTCGGACGTTATGTGAACAGCGACAGCAAGTCGGTGTTCGGGCAGGTCGAAGTGCCACTGGGCGACACGCTGACTGCGGTTGGCGGGCTTCGCTATACAGACAACAAGCGCGTTGCGACTTACCTGAATGTCGATCCGTTCCGGTTCAGCTTTGCCACATTCTCGCTTGTGACCGACCCTTACATCGTCGGGGCTGGACCTGCGCGCAAGGACTTCACCAAGGTGAAATATCTGACAACCCTACCGTTGAGCAGCAAGGACAGCAAGATCACTTGGCTGGCCGGTCTGAACTACAAGCCGAACCCGGACACGCTGATCTTCGTCAAGGCATCGACCGGCTTCAAGGGTGGCGGCTTTGACTCGCTTGGCACTTATAAGCCGGAAACCAACACGGCGTTTGAAGGCGGCTGGAAACAGACTTTCGGCGATCATGGACAACACCAGTTCAACCTCGGCGGGTTCTATTACGACTACAAGGATCTGCAGGTCTCGGTACTGCTCGACACTACCGTCGGCGGTCAGACCTTCAACGCTGGTAAGGCCAAGATCTGGGG
>JBDUBN010000300.1:0-3720 GCA_040004085.1 Novosphingobium sp. | reverse complement strand
GCGCGGCGGTGGTGCCGATCTTGACCAGGCTCCAGCTGCGCAGGATGAATTCCTGCATCGAGGCCTTGATCCACCACATGGCATACGTCGCCAGCCGGAACCCGCGCTCAGGCTCGAACTTCTTGACGCCCTGCATCAGCCCGATGTTGCCTTCGGAAATCAGTTCGGACACCGGCAGGCCATAACCGCGATAGCCCATGGCGATCTTGGCCACGAGCCGCAGGTGGCTGGTCACCAGCTGTGCGGCGGCTTCGGGATCCTGATGCTCGGCATAGCGTTTTGCCAGCATGTATTCCTGTTCCGCGGTCAGAAGCGGATACTTCTTGATCTCGGTCAGATAGCGGTTGAGGCTTTGCTCACCGCCCAGACTTGGCACGGCAGGCAGCTTGCGATCAGTTGCGGACATAATGCTCACTCGTCCTTTCATTGTCGGCCTGCGGTTGGGCACCCTATAGAGGCATGCGCCTTTTGCAGCCACTCGTGAATTATACTAACACAAAACTCCGATTTCAGTTCCGTAATTCTGCTATCAGCGCTGCAACATCTGCTGGTGTATCGCTGGTAAATCGTAACGGTTCACCGCTGATTGGATGGAAAAATCCCAGAACGGCGGCGTGCAGAGCCTGCCTGCGGAAATGCAGTTCGGAAAGCAGGGTGCGGAGTGGAGGAGGTGTTCGCCCATAAACAGGGTCTCCTAATAGCGCATGACCAATTGACGCCATATGAACGCGGACCTGGTGGGTTCTCCCGGTTTCCAGTCGGCACTCGACCAGCGCGGCGTGCGCGAATCGCTCTAGCGTCTTGAAGTGGGTGACCGCGTGTTTGCCGCGTCCGTCCTCAACCAACGCCATCTTTTTGCGGTCCGCGTTTGAGCGGGCAATAGCCCCGCGCACGGTCCCGGCGGGCGGGTTGGGCTTGCCCCCGACAACCGCCAGATAGGCGCGCTCAATCGAATGGTCAGCGAACTGGCGGGCCAGTCCTTCGTGCGCGGCGTCGTGTTTGGCGACGACCAGCAGGCCGGACGTGTCCTTGTCGATGCGGTGGACGATGCCGGGCCGCGCGATGCCGCCGATGCCCGATAACTGCCCGCGGCAGTGGTGTAGCAGCGCGTTGACCAGCGTGCCGTCGAGATTGCCCGCGGCGGGATGGACAACCAGCCCGGCGGGTTTGTCGACCACGATCAGGTCATCATCCTCATAAGCTACCACCAGCGGAATATCCTGCGCTTGCGCGGTTGCGGGCGCGGCCTGCGGGATAGTGATGACAAACGGGGTTCCGGCGTCGGCCTTCAGCGTCGGCTGGGTCACCGGCTGGCCGCCCAGCGTGATCTGCCCTTCGGCCATCAGCGCCTTGATCCGTTCGCGCGATAACCCGCTTGCCAAGGCCAGCGCCTTGTCCAGCCGCTCCCCCCCGGTGGCGATAACGCCTTGATGTATGGTGCCCTGTTCCCCCATGATGCCCAGATGGGGATTGACCTTGCCGTGACAAGTGGCGCGATTGCCACAGTGCTGAATGAAGCGGCACATGCGCACCCGAACGAGGCTTGCGGGCTGCTGCTAGGGCGGGCTGGCCGGATCGAACGTGCGGTGCCCACTGCCAACGTCGCCGCCGACCCGCTGCGCCATTTCGAAATCGACCCCGCCGCGCTAATCGCCGCTCACCGCGCGGCGCGAGCGGGCGGCGCGCAAGTCATGGGCTATTTCCACTCCCACCCGAACGGCCGCCGCGATCCATCCGAAACCGACCGGGCGAATGCCAGCGGCGATGGGCTGGTGTGGGCGATTGCGGCCAATTCGGCTGTGCTTTTATGGCGCGATGGTCCGCAAGGCTTCGCGCCGCTTCCCTACCGAGTCGCGGAAGGGTAAGGGGGACGCTAAATTCTTGTTTCGGACTAACAACACTTATGACCATTTCCTCGCTCGATCTTGCCAGCTTGCTGTGTTCGCGGCTGTGCCATGACATGCTCAGCCCGGTGGGCGCGCTGTCGAACGGGCTGGAACTGCTGGCGGAAGAGCGCGACGTGGACATGCGCGGCCGGATTGTCGAACTGCTCGAACAAAGCGCCAAGACCTCTGCCGACAAGCTAAAATTCTTCAGACTGGCGTTCGGCGCGGCGGGCGGATTTGGCGAACTGGTGCAGGTTGCGGAAGCCAAGGCTTTGGTTGAGGCGCTGGCCAGCAACAACAGCCGGGGCATTGCTGTAACGTGGAATCTGCACGCCGATGCGCTGCCCAAGGCAGCGATCAAGACGCTGCTCAACCTGTCGTTGTTCGCCATCGAATCACTCGTGCGCGGTGGAACGCTGGAAATCGGCGCGGAATTGCGAGACGGTACCAGCGAGATCGTCGTCCGGGCGGCAGGCGTGAAGGTGGCGTTCGATGTCACCGTCGGCCATGCGCTCGAAGGTAACCTGCCGCTGGCCGACCTCTCCAGCCGCACCGCACCCGCCGCGATGCTGTATGAACTGGCGGAAAGCGTCGGCGGCAAACTGCAATATGCCCTGACTGACGAGGCGCTGGTCATGGGCGCGGTACTTCCGGGGGGCTGAGCGCATGACCGGTTCCATGCGCGATTGGCTGGTCCACGCCCACGTTCCCTCGCCCAACTGGAACGAGCGGCAACTGCCTGTTTCGATGGTCGTCCTGCATTACACCGGAATGCCCAGCACCAGGGAAGCGCTGGAGCGGATGTGCGATCCGGGGGCCGAAGTCTCCGCGCATTACCTGATCGATGAGGCCGGGACTGTCACGCAGATGGTCGATGAGGAAAAGCGGGCCTGGCACGCCGGGCAGTCATACTGGCGCGGGATTACCGATGTGAATTCGGCATCCATCGGCATAGAGCTTGCCAATCCGGGGCATGAGTGGGGGTATCGCCCGTTCACCGAGGCGCAGATCGAATCGCTGCTGCCGTTGCTGTCCGATATCGTCAAACGCCACCGCATTCCCTATGCCAACGTCGTCGGCCATTCCGACATCGCGCCCGCCCGTAAAGAGGATCCGGGCGAACTGTTCCCGTGGGCCGCACTGGCCCGGCATAAGCTGGCGCTGGCGGTGCCAAAGCCGTCGATCCGGCTGGTATTTGACAATGACGGCGCGTTCCTGCTGGCGTTGGAACGGTTCGGCTATGACATCAGCGATGGCCGCGCCGCCGTGCGCGCTTTCCAGCGGCGCTGGCGGCCCAGCCTGATCAACGGTGAGATTGATGGGCAGATCGGGGCGATGCTGTTCGACCTGCTGTTGGAACGTGACCTTGGCCGTGCTAGGTAGGCCAAGTCAGGGGGCCGGGCAGCCGCGTACTTCGTCAAGTTCAGCATGAGCGGGATGTAAGGCCGAGGAAAGTCCGGGCTCCACGAAACAAGGGTGGCGGGTAACGCCCGCCGGATGCAAGTCTAGGGAAAGTGCCACAGAGAGCAAACCGCCGATGGGGCGTTTGGGCTTCGGCTCACAGGCCCACAGGTAAGGGTGAAAGGGTGCGGTAAGAGCGCACCGCGCGGCTGGTAACAGCAGCGGCATGGTAAACCCCACCCGGAGCAAGACCGAATAGGGGCGGCACGTCTTGGGCAACCAAGACAGCGTGTTTCGCGCCGATCGCCCGGGTTGGTTGCTAGAGCGGCACGGCAACGTGTCGCCAAGAGGAATGGCTGCCAGTGCGGATACGGTCTCTTCAGGGATACCGTCCACGCTACAAAACCCGGCTTACAGGCCCCCTGACATTTTT
>JBDUBN010000034.1:0-12600 GCA_040004085.1 Novosphingobium sp. | reverse complement strand
CCGGGATGCCCTCAATCGCGTAAAGCTCCCCTGCAAGCTGCCCGGTAATCGCGGCAGTGGTGTCGGCATCGTCGCCAAGGTTGGCCGCCAGCAGCACCGGGCGGACCTATATAACGCCCCGTTCGGCCAACACCGCTATCTCCGCTTGGGTCAAACCGAGCATGTCGCGGAGGACGTCGTAAGTCGCATTACCCAGCGAAGGGCCGGTAGAAACGATCCTTGGTGGCGTACGGGACATACGCGGCAGCGGTGCCGGAACGACGATGTCTCCGATCCGCGGGTCGTGAACGGTCATAAGATTGCCGCGAGCGGCGAACTGCGGGTCTTCGAAGATCTCGCTGATCGTCATAAGACGTGCCGCGGGCGCCTCGAAGCTATCGCAGATCGTAACCACTTCCGATGCATCATGGCGTCCAACCCAGTCGGCAACGATAGCATTGATCCGTTCTCGAAATCGCTCGCGATCCTTGCTCGTCGCGTAGCGCTCATCCTGGTCCAGTCCGGGCACGCCGATGGATTTTGCCAGGCGCTGCCACATCCGGTCGGTGGTGCACGCGATCGCCACCCAGGCACCGTCGCGCGCCTGATAATGGCTGTGCGGCACGGCATTGACCGTATCGGCACCCAGCGGCTCGCGCTGAAGACCGGCATGCGCGTAGACCGAAGCCATTTCGTCGAGGACCCGAAACACCGACTCATAGAGCGCGATGTCGATCTCCTGCCCCTCGCCGGTCCGTTCGACATGGCGAAGCGCGACGAGGACCGCGACCGCGCTGAAAAGGCCGGTCATATAATCGGCAAGGGACGTCGAGCCTGGTACGACCGGCTTGCCACCGGGCTCCGCTGCCAAATAAGCAAGTCCGCTGAACGCATGAGCGATCCGCGCGAATCCAGGCTTCGATCGCATTGGCCCGGTCTGGCCGTAACCGCTCACGCGCAACACGATGATGCGCGGATTGGCGGCGCAAAGTGCGTCGAAGCCCAGCCCCCATTTCTCCAGCGTTCCGGGCCGGAAATTTTCCAGTACGACGTCGCTCTGCGCCACCAGTTTCAACAGGATGTCGCGCCCCTCGCTGGTGCGCAGATCAAGCGTCATTGACCGCTTGTTGCGGGCCTCGCTGGCCCAGACGAGCGTATCGGCGCCCTCCACCGGCGTGCCGAAACGGCGCAGGGTATCGCCCTGGCCCGGTTGCTCGATCTTGATAACGTCGGCGCCATATTCGGCCAGCAGCGTGCCGCAAAAAGGCGCGGCGATGAATGTCGCGATATCCAGAACGAGCACATCGGCCAGCGGCCCACTGCCCGTCGGAGACGCTTCGTCACCCATGCGGCGTGGAAACAAGCGACCGGGCGCATTGCGCGAAGTGATAGGCCGGTGATCCCAGTATCGCATCCAGCACGACCATCCGCTGGAGATAGTGGCCGACCGGATGTTCCTGCGTCATGCCCATGCCGCCATGCGCCTGCACGCCCGCTTCGGTGACGCGCCGCAACGCCTCACCGGCTGCTGCCTTCGCTCCGGAAAAACGCCGGGCGCGTGCCCGCGAATCCGCATTCTCGAACGCCGCGAGTGCGACCAGCAGCGTCGCCCGCGCCATTTCCGCGTCGATGGTCATGTCCGCCAGCTTGTGCTGAAGTACCTGGAATTGACCCAGCAGCATGCCAAACTGCTTGCGAGTACGGAAATATTCAGCGGTTATTTCGGCCACGCCTTCCATCATTCCGACCGATTCCGCCGCGATTACGGCGATTCCCTGCTCTGCCATCGCTACCAGCGCATCATGCCCACTGCCCGCTTCGCCCAGCAACATGGCCGCCGCGCCATCTAGCCGCAGCGCCGCGGCGCTCGACCCGTCGAGCAAGGGGGTGGAGTGCATGCTCACACCCTCCGCACCAGCGTCCAACACAAATAAGCTGATCCCGGTCTCGTCCCGATCACCGCCGCCGGTCCGGGCGGACACGATGTAGCGATCTGCGACGTCGCCAGCCAGAACCATCGTCTTGACGCCGGTTAAGCGAAAAACGTCGCCATCGGCCACGGCTCTGGTCGATACTGCCGACAGTCTGCCGCCTGCATCAGGTTCGCTGAAGGCGGCCGCCAACAACATGGTTCCGGCGAGTATATCGGGCAACAGGGCGGCGCACTGCCCCACGTCACCCGACGCGATGAGCAGTTGCGGCCCCAGCACGGCCGCGCCCAGAAAGTCACCCCCGCGCGATCCACGCCCCAGTTCCTCGACGATCAGTGCCGTTTCCACCGCACCGCCGAAACCGCCCAGATCCTCGGAGACGCCAGCCGCGATCCAACCCATCTCCGCCATCTGTCGCCACATGTCGCGGTCGAACCCCTTGGCGCCGGGTTCGGGGCGGCCGATGTCCGTCACGAAGCGGTTGGCGCTCTCACGTATCATCTGCTGGTCTTCGGTGAGGGTAAGGTCCATCGTCAGAATCCGAACTTTGCCTTGGCGATGATGTTACGCTGGATCTCGTTGGTTCCACCGTAGATCGCCGCTGCGCGACTGTAGAAATAAGCAACTGCAACGCCCTCGGCATAATGAGGCGCGGGTGCGGGATCGATTGCCTCGGCCCCGTCCGGATCGGGGAAGGACAACGCGCCTGCATCGCCCAGTGCCTCGACCGCCAGCTGGGTCAGCTTCATATAGACTTCGGTCGCGCGGACCTTGATTGCAGACCCTACGATGCTCAGATCCTGCTCGGTCATCTGCCCGCGTGCGATCGTCTCGATCATCTTCATCTCGATTGCCGCGATGTCGAAATCGAGCCGCGCGAGCCGGGCCGCGAATTCCCTGTCCTCGATCAGCGGCCGACCATCGACCAGCCGCCGCCCCGCGATGTCTCTCACCCGCTCCAGCGACATGAACAGAGCGGGCATGTCGGCAGAACCGAAGAGCCGCTCATTGTTCAGCAGGAACTTGGCGATCGACCAGCCCTGCCCCGGCGCGCCAATCACGTTGGCATCGGGCACGACAACTTCGTCGAAGAAAGTTTCATTGAGATGATGCTGGCCATCGATGCTGATGATCGGGCGAACCGAGATGCCGGGCGACTTCATGTCGATCAGGAAGAAGGTAATGCCTTCCTGCTTCTTGCCTTCCGAACTTGTGCGAGCGAGCAGGAAGACCCAGTCGGCCAGATTTGCCTGGGTGGTCCAGATCTTCTGTCCATTGATCACCCAATTGTCGCCCTGCCGCACCGCACTGGTCCGAAGCGAAGCGAGGTCCGAACCGGAACCGGGTTCCGAGAAACCCTGGCACCACACAACCTTTCCCGACAATAGTGGGTCTCGGAAGCGTGCTTGCTGGTCGGGCGTGCCGAAAGCATTCAACACCGGCCCGAACAGGGCGAGGCCCTGGACGTTCGTGACCGGCGCATGCGCCTTCGCCAGTTCCTGGTCGAAGATCATGCGCTGCCGGCCGGTCCACCCCTTGCCACCATGCTCGACCGCCCAGTGCGGTTGACCATAGCCATGCTCATACAGGATCGACTGCCACCGCAGCATTTCCTCACGCGTCGCTGTGTAATGACGCCGGCCGCGCTCGGCTAGGTCAGCGGGAAGATTGGCCTTCAGAAAGGCCTGCATCTCCGCTCGGAAGGCTTCCTCTGCGGGATCGGTCGAAAACTCCATGTCAGGCGCGCTCAAGAATGTGGATGACGCACACTGATCCACCACCCATCATCTGGACGAGGCCGGAGCTAGCATTTTCCACCTGCCGCGATCCCGCCTGCCCGCGCAGTTGCAGCACCGTCTCATGCACCTGCGCCAGGCCAGTCGGTCCGCCGGGATGCCCGCGCGCAATCAGGCCGCCATCGGTCGAGAAAGGAATCCGTCCGCCCAGTTTGGTCGCGCCGTCATGCACCAGCGCATCGCCCTCACCATCGCCGCAAATATCGAGCAGTTCGTAATAAAGGAGCTCCTCGATCGGAAAGGCGTCATGCACCTGCACCATCGACAGATCCTTAGGACCGCGACCCCATTGCTCATAAGCCTTCCGCGCGGTCGTGCGCGTCATCTCGCCGGGTCCCACCGTCGCACCCAGGAAAATATGTCCCTCGGTGTACTGCTCGGTCTCCATCGCCGCCGCCGCCACCCGCACCATCGGATTGCCGGTCTGAGCCGAGATGCGCTGCGCGACCTCTTTCGTGGCGACGATGGCGCAGGCGCCGCCGCCGCCGGTCGCCGCCGCCATCTTCGACGTAAAGGGATGCGCGATCGGCTTGGACTTCAACACTTCCTCGACCGTCACCTCATGATCGGCCTGACGCTGAGCGTTCACATTGTCGCGGGCATGGTTCCAGTTCTTCGCGGCAATCTTCGCGAAGGTTTCCATCGTCGTGCCGCAATCATGCATACGGCGCACGCCCCACAGCGCAAAGAAGGCGGCGGGCAGGATCACGCCCTCCATGTCGGTACGGGTCACCCCTACGCCGGTCAGGTTGTTGAGGTCGTCAAAACCCCACGCCATCGCCACTTCGCTGGCACCACCTGCAACGCTCAGCACCGCTTCACGGAACGCCGTCGAGCCGGTCGCGGACGCATTCTCCACATGGGTGATTGGCGCGCCGGACAGGCCCAGATCCTTGGCATAGGTCAGGCCATCCATGACCGCTCCGGTCAGATAGCCGGTAAAGACCGCATCCATGTCGAAGAAGCGCAGGCCCGCATCCTTGAGTGCGGCGGCGGCGGAGACGAAAGCCAGATCGCGCATCTTGGTGTCGCGATTGTTAAATGGGTGCATTCCTACCCCGACGACATAAACGTCGCGCGCGAAATGGGTCACTTTTCCTCTCCCGATATTGCTTCGAAGGCATAGCTGCACAGTTCGGTGCCATCATCGGCCACCGCGACGGGATGCAGCACCACGCGGACCGGCATGCCGATTTCCCAGTCGCCCATCTTGCCGTGCAGTACGCCCTGCACGCGCGGACCTTCGGGGAAATCGACCTGCGCCACGCCATAGCCGTTCGACTCGGCATATTTGACCCGGCCCATGCTTGCAAAGTGGACATAGGTCCACGCGTAGATGGTGCCGACGGGCGACAGCAACCGGTCTTCAACTGCCCCTTCCGTGCGCGGACAGCGATATCGGCGCGGGAAATAATAGGTGTCGGCCGCTTCGCTGTAGGATGCGATCAACCGCAGCGGTTCGTCGGGGTTTTCAGGCACTTCGATATAGCCTGGCTCCAATGGACGGCGAGCCGCGCCCGGCATCGTGCCAACACCAGCGCCCTTTTCGACAGCGCCCCGTTTGCCTTCCCAGAAGTCGATCTCTTCGCCGCTCATGGGCCTCTCCTATGCCTGATTTCCTCTCCTGATTGAACTAACCAGTAAAGAAGGTCAAGGGTTGTCATAATCATTATTATGGATTATCCATTGCCCATATTCACCATGGAGGGATGTATGAAGTCACTGTCTGGAAAGGTCGCGGTCGTCACAGGTGGCGGGCAGGGAATCGGACGCGAGGAAGCCTTGTTGCTGGCTTCGGAAGGAGCATCTGTCATCGTCAACGACATGGGCGGCCTTGTCGATGGCAAGGACACGCCAGACAGTTTCGCGAATCAGGTCGTTGCGCAGATCAAAGCCGCGGGCGGTCAGGCCGCAGCAAATTTTGCCGATGTTTCAGACTGGGCAGCGGCAGATGCCATGATCCAGCAGGCGATTGACACATTCGGCAAGCTCGACATCCTACTGTGCAACGCGGGCATCGTGCGCGACCGCATGATCCACAATATGTCGGAAGCCGAGTGGGACGCCGTCATCAAGGTCCACCTCAAGGGTCATTTCGCCCCGACCAGGGCCGCCGTCGCACGGTGGCGTGAGCAGGCCAAGGCAACCGGCGAACCGGTCAATGGCCGTATCATTTACACGACATCGGAAGCCGGCCTGTTCGGCCATCCCGGACAGCCCAATTATTCGGCCGCGAAGGCGGGCATCTGCGGCCTGTGCTTCGAGGTTGCCAAGGAGGTTGGCCGTTTCGGTGTCACCGTGAACGTCATCTCCCCGCGCGGCCGGACGCCGATGACCGAAAGCACCTTTGGCGATTTCACCATTCCTGAGGGCACGTTCGATAGCTGGGCGCCGGACAATGTTGCGGTGTGGCCGGTATATCTTTGCTCCGACGAGGCCAAGGACATCAGCGGCCAGATATTCGTCGTATTCGGCGGCACCGTGCAGGTTATGGAAGCCTGGCCGATCGCCGCGCAGATCAGCCGCGACGAGAAATGGACACTTGAGGCGCTTTCAGCGGCCGCGCCGAAGCTGTTCCCCGACCTGAAGGCCGGGCCGCCTGCCTGGCCGGAGATGAACCAACCGAGCGAAAAGCAGAATGCGGGTGTGTCTCAGTGAGTGCCAAAACAGAAGCGACTCTGGAAATCGGCGCGGTCAGCCGCACCGATTTCGTCAAATTTGCTGGCGCGGGCGGCGATTTCAACCCCATGCATCACGACGATGAGTTCGCTCGGGCATCAGGCTTCCCGTCAGTCTTCGCCATGGGAATGATGACCGCCAGCATGGCGTCGCGCCTGATAACTGACTGGTTCGGGATCGAGGCCGTCAAGACCTATGAGGTAAGATTTCGCGCGATGGTGTGGCCGGGCGAACAACTTCGGGCGAGCGGCAGGATCATTGGTGAAGTCGATGGCGCGCCCGAGCCACGCCTCCTGGTGGAATTTGACGTTGCCAATGCGCAGGGTGAAGTGAAGGTGAGTGGGCAGGCGCAGATCGCAGCCCAAGACCGGAACCATTGACAATGCTGGAAGCGAACGGAACACGAAAGCCCAGGCCCCGCAAGGGAAGCCTTGCGCATCTGACCGATCGCAACGCTGTGGTGAAGGCAGCCGCAGTCCTGTTCGACCGCCGAGGCTATGTCGAAACGACGATGCAGGACATCGCCGACCGGCTCAAAATCTCAAAGCCAACACTCTATCGCCATGCCAAGAGCAAGAGTGACATCCTGCAACTGATCATCAACCACTGGATAGACCAGTCCGATCAGGCGCTTCGGGACGCGGCGAACCTCCCGGATGTCGGCGAGCGCATCCCCTTCATCGTCCGGCAGTGGACGCACAATGCCGTCACGAACAGCGCTCATCTCAAGGTGTTTCTGTCCAGCGAACAGGACATGCCCCCCAAGGCCGTCCGGCGTTACCGGGAGTGGTCGGGAAAAGTCTATGGGCTGTTCCGGGATATGATCGCCGAAGGACAGTCACAGGGCCTGTATCGCGCCGAGGCCGATCCAACGGTCGCCGCTTTTGCGATCCTGGGTTTCATCTTGCTGCTGCCGCGTTGGCTGTCTTCATCCGGTCGGATGTCTCCAGCGCAGGTGGCCGAGGAATATCTCAAAAACTGGGCCTGCGGTCTGCAAGCTCCATAATCAAGGATATCTAATATGTCAGAGCCGGCAAGGCTGGAAGATCGCATTGGCGAGATAGTACGCGAGGTGCGCTTCCCCGTAGAAGCGGGAAAGATCGCCGAATTCGCTCGTGCAATGAAGGACCCATCGCCTTTATATGCGGAGAGCGAAGCAGCGCGCGCTGCAGGCTTCGACACCGTTCCCGCCCCCCTCACCTTCAGTACCGCATCGGCTCATTATGCTGGCGGCGACGCGACCGACCTGCCTCTTCGCATGGGCCTCGACCTTTCCCGAACGGTGCACGGCGAGCAGAAATGGGAATATCACAAGCCAATGCTGGCAGGACAGGTTCTGACAGGCATATCCCGGATCGCACAAGTCGATCGCAAACAGGGTCGCAACGGCGAAATGCTCAGAATCCTGATTGAGACGCAGTTTCGCGATGAGAATGACGAACTTGTCGTCACCGAACGTATGCTGACGATCGAAATGCCTGCGCAAAAATAAGATCGAGGCACTATCAATTTGGAGGGAGAGGAACGTGGCAAGCGGAAAGCTTTACTACGAAGAAATGGGCCTGTGGTCCCGTGAAAGCATCGGCTGGCTGCTGACGACAACGGCTCGCAGATGGCCAGATCGGGAACTCGTCAATTTCGAGGGCGAGCGATACAGCTATGAATATGTGCGGCGATGGACAATCCGTGTCGCCCGGCATTTCGTTTCTAAGGGTCTCGGTCCAGACAGCCGCATCTTCATTCAGTCTGGCAATTGTATGGAACTCATCGTCGCCCAACTCGCCTGCTGGCGGATTGGCGCCGTCTGCGTGCCAGTGATCCCGATCTATCGGGCGCATGAGGTATCGCACATATTGAGCGATGCCCGCCCAGACGCGGTGGTGTCCACTGCCAGTGCTGGAAAACGCGAGCCATTTCGCGAAATCGACGAATTGCTGGCCGTTCAGAGCCTTGATCCGGTACGATTGCTGATCGGTGAGAATGACCAGGCGATCGGCTGGGAGCCGCTCGCTGGTCGACCCGACGAAGGCGATGCATGTGACGAGGCCGGTCTCCCGGAACCGGCGGCCGCCGATGCATGCATCCTCATCCTTTATACCTCCGGAACGACATCCGCGCCCAAGGGCGTCAAGCTGACATCACGCGCCCTTCTGTCGAATCTCGACAGCTGGAGGCAGACGGTCGGCCTCTCGGAAAACGACGTCTTCGCAAGCGGATCGCCTCTCGCCCATATTGCGGCTCTCGGCTCAGCCCTGTTGATGCCCATGCGCATCGGCGCACGAACGGTGATCATGAGCGCCTGGAATGCCGACAAGGCAGTTGAGATCATTGCGCAGGAGCGCGTCAGCTATATGTCGGGTGCCAATGTATTCATTCACGACCTCGTCCAACGCTATGCAACAGGTGCAACGCCTCATTATCGTCTGCGCAACTTCTACAGCGGAGGTTCGCCGACCGCACCCGAGCTAGTCGAGCAGGCCGACAGCCTGGGCGTCAAGGTAATCCGATGTTACGGCATGACGGAAACTGCCGGCACGACTACGACAGCCTGGCGCGATGCACCGCTTGAAAGGCGTGCCCATTATGACGGACAGGTCGAGTTCGGCACGGAGATGCAGGCTGTCGACGATAATAATCAGCCGCTTCCGATTGGAGAAGTCGGCCACATCCGCATTCGCAGCCCCAAGATGATGATCGGCTATACCGATAAAGCCATCACCGCTGCTCAACTCGATAGCGATGGCTGGTTCTATTCGGGCGACCTGGGGTTGGTGGATGACCAGGGCTGGTTCAAAATGACCGGCCGCACAAAAGATATCATCAACCGCGGCGGAGAGAAATTTTCGGCCGTTGATATCGAGCGTGCCTTGCTGAGCTATCCCGGTATCGAGCAAGCTGCGGTGACCGCTGTTCCCGACGAACGCTTTGGCGAGGCGGTCGCCGCGTTCATCACGCTGCACGAAACCTACAGCTGGTCGGGGCCGGAACCGATATTGGCGCATCTGGAAAGGGTAAAGCTCGCGAAGGCAAAATTTCCTGTAGCCTGGTATGTCGTGGCTGCCTTGCCGACGAGCGCTACCGGAAAAATCGTGAAGCAGAAGCTTTTTGAGCTGGAGGTGCTCAACGCGGAGTAACTAGACGCTGAAAAGCCGAAGCTGTGGCGTCCTGCCAATATTGCTTATAATGATATTCATCAATATGGTGCCGCATGCGAATCAGCCCGACCGCCGCTCGCCAAATGAGAAAGGCTGAGAGGGCGTGCCACGACAAGCAATTCTGCTTCTGGCAAATCTAAGAGAGCCACATGCCAAGTGCGAATCAAACCCAAAAATAAGGATGGTTGGAATGCCAATGAAGATAGTTACGGACGACAGTTTCAGTAGCGAAGTGCTGAACGCTGAGAAGGCGGTCCTCGTCGATTTCTGGGCTACATGGTGCGGCCCCTGCAAGATGATCGCGCCCTCGCTTGAGGAACTGTCCGAGGAATTCGGTGATACTCTGGTCATCGCCAAGATGGACGTCGATCAAAGCCCCGCCACAGCGGCGCAATATGGCATTCGCGGCGTGCCGACGCTGATCCTGTTCAAGGATGGAAAGCCCGTTGCGACCAAGGTGGGGCCGGCGCCCAAAAGCCAGTTGAAGGATTTCATCAGCCAGGCACTTTGACCGGGCGTGATGATAACATCGGCATCTATCGAGTTTGGGAACCCCATGATCAAATTCTCCGTAAAATGCCGCGACGGAACGGTTCGCGTACTGGAAGGGAGCGAGAGCAAGTCAGTCATGGAGTTGATCCGCGAAGCAGGCATCGACGACCTACTCGCGCTCTGTGGAGGCTGTTGCTCATGCGCGACCTGCCATGTCTATCTTGACCCCGCACTCGCCGACCGGTTGCCTCCAATGAGCGAAGATGAAAACGACCTGCTGGAGAGTTCGAATCATCGCACGGAACAATCTCGTCTCTCCTGTCAGCTGCGATGCACGTCAGAGCTCGAGGGAAAGATCGTCATCATCGCGCCTGAAGACTGATGGTCGCGACGGCCCGATAGGCAAGGCGCGCAGAAGAAAACCCAGAGCATGACGAGGAACATCATCCTCCCTGGTCCGCCAGGTGTCGGAAAGGGCACACAGGCGTCGCGTCTCGTCGACAGTCACCATGCTCCAGCTTGCGGCGGGGGATATGCTGCGCGCACCCGGCATAACCTCCGCCGAAGACGATACAATCGCAGGCCACAAATCCTCTCCGCCCTCTGGCGTTTTGGCCATTCTATGGTAATCATTATCATATAAGTCAGTTCGAAGAGGCCTTTTTATCCATGTCGAATTCCCATTCCTGCCGTATGCTTATTCTTGGTTCCGGTCCTGCGGGCCTATCGGCTGCGATTTATGGCGCACGCGCGGGTCTGGCCCCGATCGTCGTGCAGGGCCTGCAGCCCGGCGGCCAGTTGACCATCACCACGGATGTCGAAAACTACCCCGGCTTCAAGGAGGTCATCCAGGGGCCGTGGCTCATGGAGCAAATGCAATCCCAAGCCGAGCATGTGGGCGCGCGCATGATGTGGGATACAATCGTCGATGTGGACATTTCCGAACGCCCCTTCAGGCTGCGCGGGGACGGTGGGGCAACCTATATCTGCGATGTACTTGTCATCGCCACGGGCGCCCAAGCGCGATGGCTCGGTCTCGAAAGCGAGGTCTCGCTACAAGGCAAGGGCGTTTCTGCCTGCGCAACCTGCGACGGTTTCTTCTATCGCGGCAAGAAGGTCGCGGTGATCGGCGGCGGTAACACCGCGGTCGAGGAAGCTCTCTACATGACAAATCACAGCCACGACGTGACCCTGATCCACCGCCGCGACAGTCTTCGCGCAGAGCGTATCCTTCAGGAACGTCTATTTGCTCATCCCAATATCAAGGTCGAATGGAACAAGCAGGTCGGAAGTTTCGTCGCTGGTGACGGTAATGCCGGGCTCGTGGGGATAGACCTTGTCGATACCATTACGGGCGCGACCAGCCATCTTCCGGTCGATGGCGGCTTCGTGGCCATCGGGCACAGTCCTGCGACCGCTTTATTCCAAGGGAAGGTCGATCTGGACGAGGAAGGCTATATCAAGGTGGAGACCGGCACGACGCGCACCAATGTCGCGGGCGTCTTCGCTTGCGGCGATGTCATGGACAAAATCTATCGGCAGGCGATTACGGCCGCTGGAACGGGTTGCATGGCCGCACTTGACGCGGAGCGCTTCCTCAACGAAGCGGAGTTCGAAAGCGCACAGGCAAAGCATGAGGTCGCCTGACCGTGCGGCATATCCCACTCTCTTTAAAGTTTTGACACCGTGACCGAGATAACCATCAGGCGGCCCTACAGCAGCGATCAGCCGGAAGAAGAACGAAGGCTGTGGACCGAAGCATTTGCGACGCCCGCCGGAATGATGCTGGGCTTCGAGACCATTACGCGATCGGACGATCATTGCCACATGGTCATCGCCCCCAGATCGACCGTTCTTGACGGCAAGACAGGGCGGATAGACCCCGGCGCCGTCACCGTTCTGATCGACCAGTGCCTGGGTATCGCTGCCTCCGGCATGGTTCCGCGCGCGATGGTGACCCTTGACCTTCGGATCGACTGGAATCTGCCATCCGAACCGGGCGTCGCGATATCCTGTCTGGCAACAGTGAGAACTAGCCAGCATGATATAGTTTGCGTGACTGCAGAAATACGCAGTGGCGTAGATGGCCCGCTTCTTGGAGTCGCCAGCGGGCAGTTTCTCATCGGGGCGGTCGCTGGTGGTTTTCGTGACGCTCCCAATCGCGATGCGGCCCGGAAGTACCACTCGGCAGCCCTCTCGCTCCAAGAACTGCCGAATTTTCATGACTTTCTGGCCGTTAAAGCGGACGGTGACGGCGTCTATATCCTGGATGCGCAGGATCGGTTCATCGGATCACCCTTCTTGCCCGCCCTGCATGGCGGCGTAACCGCGGCTGCGCTGCGCGAGGCACTCTATACGGAAGCGTTGACCTGGCGGCCTGACGAATCGTTTCAGATGCTATCCTGGACGACGCAGTTCCTGCTTGCGGGGCAGGCCAAGAAGCCCTTGCGTATGGAGACGAACTGGATCCGTCGTGGGAAGTCCGTCGCGGTACTGCAGGCTCGTGCCACACAGGATGACCGAGGCAAAGCAGTTGCGAGCGCCCAGGCGATGTTCACCGCCATCAAG
>JBDUBN010000299.1:0-3739 GCA_040004085.1 Novosphingobium sp. | reverse complement strand
GTGCGCGGCGCGCAATTCGCGGGCATTGCGGCTGCCGCTCATCGATTCGTCGCTCATGCCGTCGGTGACGATGAACATAACGGCTTGCGGAGTGGCGGCGGTGGTGCCGTCACCGGGGGTGGGGATGGCGGCGCTCATCGAAGTGAACATGGTGGCGAATTCGGTCGACTGATCGTTGTTACAAGTCGATGCGGTCGGGCAGTTGTTCGAGTAATAATTGGTTTGCAGATTGGCCAGGTTGGGGATCGACGCGGCGGTCAGGCTGGCAACATCGGTCATCGGACTGGTCAGTGCGGTGGGCGCGCCATAACCGAAGCCAAAGACCTTCAGCTTGTAAGTGACGCTATTGTTGCTGGCGATGGTCTGCGCGAACGGGATCAAATCTTGCGCGGCGGTCTGTTCCGCATCCAGACGCAGTTCGATGTTCGATCCGCCGTAGAGCGTCGAATAATTGCGCGTCAGCCACAGACCGTCCGCATATTGCCCGGTCGTGGTCGTGCCGACCTGAACGTAGGCACCCGCAGTAGTCGTGTAAATCTTGCCGCTCGAAATTTTCGTCACCGGCCAGGCTCTGCCCGAGGTGTCGAGGTAGATATCTTGCCCGGCGGTGTTGCGGACATAGATGTTGTCGCTGTGCGGGTTCTGATTGTGGCAGGCAAAGGCGCAGCCATTGCTGAGGTACGAGGTTGTTGTCGCCGCCCGGATCTTGTTCAGCCCAGCGCTGGTTGACGGCAGCAGCATCGACGGCGAGGTATCGAGCACCAGATAGAAATTGATATATGGGGCCTTGGTCGCATCCGCAGTCGAGGTGCCGGACACGTACAGAAACGGCGAATTGAGTATGCCGGAAAACACGTTTGAGGACTTGGCGCGGTATTTCAGCACCACCGTGCGCCCGTTATTGAGCGCGCCGGACGTGGAGACGGTAACGGTCAGGTCGGTTGAGGAATCATAGATCAGCCCGCTCAGCCCGGCGACTTGGCCATTGAACATGGCGATGGTTGCCGCCTTGGCTTCGTCGGCGGTTTTCTGCATCATTGGCGCGGTAACCGCCGCCAGTGCCGCCGCGTCTGCCGCCGCGTTCATCTTGGTCTGGAGCCGCATTTCGCGGCTGTAATCGATGCCGAAGCCGACCGCGAAGATCATCGGGAACAGGCAGATCGCCATGATCACCGCGACATTGCCCGAACTGTTCCGGCCAAGGCGCGCGAGGGTGCGGCGGGCGAGGGTGCGGAGGGCCGGTATGCGGGAAATGGGGGATCGGATCATGAAATAGGCACCTGATCGGACAAGCGTGGGCTCATCACGGTTTGATCGGTCAGCGTCATGGCCCGCGACATGCCGTAAGCCAGAAGCGGCGTGTAACTGTACGAAACCTCGCCAAGAATAAGATATGATCCGGTTGCAGCCATGCCACTTGGCAAGGTCACACTGGCACCAGTCACCAGCGCGCTGCCGCCTTGGGCGCGGCTCCAGATGACCTGGGCGTTGGTGGCAGTCAGCACCTTGATCTCGCTCACCCGGACCAGCGCGTTGGATGATTGATAGGGCGAGAGCACCTGGGAACTGGCGCCCAGAATGGTCGTGACATCCGCCTCGCTTACCGAAGAAAAACGCGAGGCAAGGTCGGCGACACTGCGCGCGGTGGTGGCGACCTTGCGGTTGCAGGCGATGATGTCAGACATCGCATAGCCGACAATGAACAGCGTCAGCAGCAACGGGGCGAACAACGCGAATTCCACCGCGACCGCTCCGGCGGATGCACGGCGCAACTGGGCGGCAATCGCGGCAAGGCGTGCGCCGATCACGAATAGATCTCGTTCTTGAATACGGCGGTTGCGGTCATCAGGCGGGTGCCGTTGGCCTGATTGCTCAGCTTCAGCCCCGGACCACCCATAACTGGCATCAAATACATCACGCGCAGCACGACGATCGCGCCTTTGCCGCCGGTATTATAGGCAAAGCCGTTGGTGACATTGCCGCTGCTGTCATAGGTGAACGTCGGCACGCCCAGCGTCGCGGCGCTGTAGCTCGATACCACGGTGACGTCAGTGTAAAGGTTGCTGCACGACAGGTACGGCGGCAGTCCGGCGCAGGCAGCAGTGCGGAACTGCGACGAGGTAAGCCCCGATTTTTGCGCCTGACCGGTCACCACCAATCGGGCGGCGGATTCGGCTGCGGTTTCCAGCCCTTGCTGGGTAAGAAACAGCAACGCGGCCTGAAAGACGCCGAAGATCAGCGCCAGCAGGAGCGGTGCCAGCATGGCAAATTCGACCGCCACCGAACCCGACGCATCAGCGCGCAGCCGCAAGCCAGCGGTGTGATGATGGTGCCGAAACGGTGTAGCCTGTCCCACTGCATGTCCCTTGGTGCGCAAGGCGTGCAAATTAGCGCGGCAAGGCAAAGCAAACATTCAGGAGGGATTAGGGGTGGTTACGTAACAAGATTAACGCGGCTGTGGCTAACGCAGCGGCAAGCGCCGCCATTCGGTGAGCGACCGCCACGCCCATTCCAGCGGACCCTGCCGGAAACGGGCGAGCCAAGGCTTGCTGGCGGCCAGCATCGCCACCCAGCCCAGCAGCACGAATAGCCCCAGCCAGCGATCGGGCACTTTGCCGCCAAGCCCAAGACCCCAGCCATAGAACAGGCCGGTCATGAGCAAGCTGGTGCCCAGATAATTGGTCAGCGCCATGCGTCCCGCAGCCTGTATCCGCTGGCCCAGCCGCCAGTTCAGCAGGCGCGGCGCGGCGAGCATCAGCGCGGCGGCATAGCCCATGGCCATCGCCAGATGCGGCAGGGCCAGCCAGTAGCCGAGCAGCCCCTCCATCAGGCGCGGCGGAAACTGGCGCTGCCAGGCGAGCGCGGTCAGCAGAACGGTCACCACGCCGCCGCCGCCAATCCCGCCCCACGCCATCGTGACCAATCGCGCGCGCGGCCACGCGCCGGTGAAAAATCCGGTGAGGTACAGCGCCATGCCCAGCAACATCAACGGCAGGGTCTCGCCCATCGAATAGAACGCCTCGACCAGCGGGAAGCCGCCTTTGCGAACCTGCTTGTACTGAACCTGCGGTAGGAACCCGGCTTGCGTGCGAGCAAGGCTGGCGCGGTTTTCGGCCTGATCCTTTGCCGCCTCGGCCTGTACGCGGTTGGCCTCGGCGGGCGGGGCCATGCCTGCCACAACCCGCGCTTCGGCAAGGATCGGCGGGACGCTATTGGCCATGCCCCAGCCGTTCCACGCGGTGAAAATCAGCAGCGCGGCGAGGACCATGGTCTTGACCGGCATTGCCCGCAAAGATAGCGCGGTCAGGCCCGCGAGCGCGTAAGTGAACAGGATATCTCCCCACCACAGCAGCGCGAAATGCAGGTAGCCAATCAGCGCCAGCCAGCCGAGGCGGCGCATCTGCAAGGCCTCCCCGCTGCGTCCGGCCGCGTCGGCGCGCTCGACAAACAGCAGCATGCTGGCCCCGAACAGCAGGGTGAACAGCGCGCGCATCTTGCCCTCGAACAGGACCATCATGCCAGCAAAGGCGGCCTGATCGGCAAACGAGGTCGGCCCGTTCCAGTTGGGGGTGATGGTCGCCGCCAGGGGCCCGGCGAAACCTGTGATGTTGACCGCGAGAATGCCCAGAACCGCGATGCCCCGGATCAGATCGAGCGCGTTTATCCGGTCGCCGGATGCTGCGTTCACCCGGTCAATTCCGCACCGCGATACAGGTGAATCCGGCGGCGGACAGCTTGG
>JBDUBN010000033.1:0-12639 GCA_040004085.1 Novosphingobium sp. | reverse complement strand
GGTCTGCAACGATCCCGCGTTCAAGGAGATAGGTTTCGCCATCGAAGACCTTGGACTCCTTTCCTTCGGCAATCTGCGTGCCGACGCCGGTGCGCGTGTAAAAGCCCGGTATGCCTGCGCCTCCGGCCCGCATGCGCTCGGCCAGCGTGCCTTGGGGCGAGAATTCCACTACGAGCTCTCCACTAAGATATTGGCGTTCGAACTCCTTGTTTTCACCGACATAGGATGAAATCATCTTGCGGATCTGCCGGGTTCTCAAAAGCTTGCCCAACCCGAAATCGTCGATGCCAGCGTTGTTTGACACAGCCGTGATTCCGTGAACGCCAGATTCGACGAGGGCGGCAATCAACGTTTCGGGAATCCCGCAAAGGCCAAACCCACCTGCGGCGATCACCATTCCGTCAGAAAGCAGGCCGTCCAGCGCCGAGGGCGCATCGTCAAAGATTTTCCGTGCCATTGCTCCGGCCTCCTACAGCGTGCTGACGAAATGGCCGCCATCGACCACAATGGTAGAGCCGTTCAGCGCTCTGAGCCCCTCAAGCATTCGAGGGTATCCTGACACGCCCTACTTCTTTTCAGGCAAGATTATGCTCCTGCCGGTCACCGCCCGGTTATGAGCGTGAGCGAGCTGGTGCATGGCGAACACGCCTTCCATCGCGCTGCGTTTGCCCTGCAAATCGTCGACATGATTGCAGGCCTGCTTTGCCAGCGTCATGGCAAATCGTGGCTTGGCGGCCAGCTTTTCTGCCATTGCGAGCGCTTCCGTCAGCAGATCGTCGCGGCTGACCAGACGATTTACCATGGCGAGCTCATAGGCCCGCTTGGCAGGCATGCGCTCGCCGAGCATCAGGAATTCGCGCGCAATGCGCGGGGGTAGTTCAAAGGCATGAGCGAAATACTCGACCCCTGGAACGCCGAGATCGACGGTGTTGTCGGCAAAGAAGGCATCGTCAGAGGCCACGATGAAGTCGCAGATCCAGGCAAGCATCATGCCGCCCGCGATACAGGCCCCTTGCACCGCCGCCACAGTAGGCTTTGCGATGTCTCGCCAGCGCCGGCACATGCCGAGGTAAAACTCTTGTTCAGCTGCGTATTGCCGCTCGGCACCTTCCATGTTGCCATGCGGCGGCCAACTCATACGACGTGGCTGCTCAGCGCGCTCCCACTTTGTGATATCGCCTGCAGTCGTGTCATGCCCGGCTGAGAAGTGCTTTCCCTCTCCCCGCAAGACGATTGCGCCTACATCGTCATCGTCCAGCGCGCGCCTGAAGGCTGCGTCCAGCTGGTAAAGTAGCGGATAGGTCTGCGCGTTGCTGCGTGCGGGCCGGTTAAGCGAAATGATCGCGGTAGATCCGCGCACTTCGTAGAGAATTTCCTCGGCTGTCGTTAGGGCTGTTGCGGTCATGGTATCTCTCTCTGGGTGGTCATCGTCAAAGACGCTTGGCTACTTCGTCGTACATCACTTCAGACGCTCCCCCGCCGATCGCCAGAATACGCGCATCGCGCGAAATGCGCTCGACCGGGGTTTCTGACATATAGCCCATGCCTCCGTGGAACTGGACGCACTTGTAGGTCAGGCGGTTAACGAATTCGGGAATGTAGGCCTTAAGCATTGATCCTTCGAGCTGTAGCCGCTCACCCCGCGCTGCCTTCTGCGCCACGGCGTAAAGCAAGGTGCGGGCAGAGAGGAGTTCGGTAGCGAGCTTGGCCATCTCATGGCGGATGACCTGCAAATCCCAGAGTGTCTTGCCATATGCTTCGCGCTGCCTGACCCAATCGAGCGTCAGGTCCATTGCTGCGTCGGCCAAGCCGATGGCCTGGGCGGCAGCGCATATGCGTTCATGGTCAAGTCCAGCCATCATGTAATAGAAGCCGCGACCTTCCTCTCCGATCAGGTTGGCAGCCGGAACCCGGACATTGTCGAAACGCAATTCGCCTGTGTCCGAGCTGTGCCATCCCGTTTTTTCGAACCGCTGCCCGTTGGAAAAACCGGGCATTCCACGCTCGATGATGAACAGGGAAAAGCCGCTTCCGCCTTTTACGGCCTGGTCGGTCTTTGCAATAACAAAGAAAATGTCGGCGAAACTGGCATTGGTAATGAACAATTTTGCGCCATTCAGCACATAGTCGTCGCCATCCCGGCGCGCGGTGGTCGCGATGCGAGTGAGATCGGATCCGCCTCGGGGTTCGGTCACACCGAGGCCACATATCCGCTTGCCTGTCAGGATGTCGGGGAGAAGGCGCTGACGCTGTTCGGCATTGCCTGCTCGCACCAAGTGCAGCGCAGTCATGTCGGTATGGACGGAGATCGAAGCGGTCAGACCGCCGAAGCCGGTTCGGCCCAGCTCCTCGTTCAGGATCACCGATGCGATCGTGTCCATGCCCAATCCGCCGTCAGCGACGGGGAAGGCGATGGATAGCAGCCCGGCTTCGCCCAACTTCCAGAAGGTCGCGGCTGGGACACGCCCGGTCTTCTCCCACTCCGGGGCTAACGGAGTGATATGTTCCCTCAGGAAGGCCTGGACCTGCTGCCGCAGCAACCGGTGGTCTTCGGTAAGGACATGCTGATCAAGGCCAAGATAATCGTGCATTATCGCCCGCTGAATACTGGGCGGCGATTGTTGAGCAGCGCCTGAATGGCGTTGCCGGCGTCCTCGCTGCGGGCAAGATCGGATATTTCGTCCATTTCGCGTGCAAGATGGGCGGAATAAGGCAGGCCATAACTCTCGAGCGCAAGACGGCGGATCGCGCCGAACGCCCTTGTCGGGCCCGAGGCGATCCTGGCTGCCCAGGCTTGCGCCGCGGTATCGAGCGCGTCGGAGTCAACCACTTCGGAAATCAGGCCGCCTTGCAGTGCCTGATCGGCGGTCCAGCTCTTGCCGCCGGTTGCAAAGCCTTGAAAAGCCCGCAGGCCCATCAGCTTGGGCAGTAGCCAGGTTGCGCCACCGTCAGCCGAAAAACCGACGCCGGGATAGGCGTAGGTAAAAGTTGCGTTGTTGGTGGCAATGACATGATCGGCAAGGGCGAGCAGGCACAGGCCTGCGCCAGCGACGGCACCCTGCACCACGGCCATCACCGGGATGTCGAGGCTGGCCAACGTCGCACAGGCTCCGTTGAAATCGATCACCATCGCCCTGATGGCCGGGCTCAGGTCGGGCAGACTCGCAAATTCGCCGATGTCCCCGCCAACGCAGAAGACCTTTCCTTGCGACCGGATTATCAGCAGTCGAAGGGAAGAATTTGCAGCAACGTATGACAGTGCCTTTTTCAGTTCCTGTCCCCCCTGCGAGCTGAGGGCATTGCCGACCTTCGGCCGCGCGAGAGTCAGCGTCGCGATAGCGTCTGTTATCTCAAGCGAAAGGGTCTCAAAGTTTTCCATCAAAATCCTTTCCGCTTAACCAGCGTAGGTTGAACGAGGTATCCAGCGACCATGAAAGCCAGCGGGGACGCGCTGCGGCAATTCCAGCCGGGCAACGGGGCCTTTCTCGAATTCGTCGGCGCGTATGATCCAGAATTGCGTGGCCAACGACTTCGTGTCTGTCACGAAGGCAACGACATAGCCGTCATCTTCTGCCTGGGGCTTGTCAGCCGGCACAAAATTAGGCTCGTTGCAAACCCAGCCGTCGGGGAAGAAGATGTCCTTGCGCTCGTAGGTCTTGAGATCGTACTTGGCGATTCCCTTGAAGCGGAATGTCTCAGCCTTCTCGTCGAGCAGGCCAGCATAGCCGAACGAAGCCCCGCTCGATACATAGGCATCGTTGACGCGCGGAAGTTCGGCAAGGACGTTATCGACATCGCGTTCACGGGCAACGCCAGTGCGCCGGTTGAGGCGCCATTCATGGAGCAGCGTGTCGAAGCGATGCTCCCCATCGACAGTGGGACGGTCATCCACTTCATGCGTACTGTCGTAATTGGCCGCATTGGCCGAGCGTACACCGATCACCACGAAATCGTCGCCATCGTCATAGCAACACATCAAATGCCACATGTAGCAAGGCTCCACCTCGAACCATTGCACCACGTCGTCCGCAGGATCGCGCGAGAGCAGGCCGATGCGGGACGGCTGGTCGACCATCTTGAAGCCTAGCGCAGTCCCTTCGCGTTCCGGGTCGATGGCAAGAGGGAAGTCGAAGACCGCAACCGAACGGTCACTGAGGCCCATGTCATGCTGCACGCGCGGGCCTGCAAGTTCGATCGCAACCTTGCGAGCGATACGCCCATCTTCGGTAGCTACACCCAGGGTGAGATAAGGCGCGCGCGTTGCCCAGGCGATGAAGAACAGTTCGCCCGTCTTCGGGTCAACCTTGCAGTGTGAGGTCAGCCCGATGTCGAGTGTGCCGCCGTAATCGTAAGTACCGACGGTCTCCAGCGATGGCAGGCTCAATTCATAGGGTTCGCCACCTTCCCACCATAGGGCGAGCAGGCGCCCAGCATGCCACACCAGATCTGTATTGGCAGTGTTCTTGTGGCGCTTGCCAAGCTTTTGCTTTGCAAGGCTGCCAATGTAGGTGGCACGTCCTGCTTCCCGGTCTTCCAGCAGGCCCTTGGTCTGCACCCAGCGGTTGCGATAATGCGCAGCGCCGTCGATGATTTCGACGCTCTGTATCATCCCGTCCCCGTCAAACCAGCTGTGGCCCGGCCCGGGAGGGTAGGCGGGGTTGGGGGTAGCCTGGACGAAGATGCCATTAATGTCGCGCGGGATATTGCCGTGACCGGTTACACCGGGAACGGACAACTCACACTCGACCGGTGCGTAGACGTTTTCGCCATAAGCACTGTCTAGATACCCCGTTTCCTTGCGGTCCAGCAGTTCGGTCATTTCTCGAATCCCTCATCACATCACCTCATTCCCGACTAGCAGAAATTGATTGAGCTTTCAATAAATTTTAATCGTGCGTTGCGCAACAGCCTTTGCACTGAACGCATATCGTGCGGCACCCGCCGCAAACCACGACGGGAACCTTCATTTTTGAACTTTCATTTAATTGTGATTATGGAGTTCAGAAGCCGAGAAATCTGATCTGCTCGCCAAGCGGTACACGGGATCGTTCAAAATTGTTCACTGCTCCGGCTTCGTCGCGATAGCCGATAGCCAAGCCGTAGAAGAAGATGTGGGTTTCGTCGTTGACGCCCAGAAACTCCTTGATGAGCCGGGCATGCTGCCAAAGGTATTCTTGTGGGCAACCTGTCGAGGCCTTCGCCTCGCAGAAGGAGCATGACAGTCTACAGCCACATACCGACATCAGACCACTGCGGCGGGCCCATCAGCCGGGGGAAGTAACAAAGCAGGATTGCTGGCGCGCCGAAGGACAAGACGTTGGCGTTAGCGAAATCATCGCGCGCTGCGCGGTCTGCCCGTTCGATCCCCATTGCGCCATAGAGCGACGCCCCCAGTTCCTGCAATCGCGCGAGATGCAGGGCGGATGCATTCGGTGCGGACCAGTCATATTCAGGCGGGTCCTGTGCGGGTGATTGTTGCATTTGTTGCTGGAGCGACTTCAGTGGGTCGCCCGTCAATACAACCCCTTCCAGGGTTGGAAATTGCACCCGGAAGGAGTCATGCGCGCCATGTCCATCACCGTGCGGATTGTCTCAAGGTGAACCGGCCGGTCGAGAAACGCCCTTATCGATCGGCGTGAGGCCACGGCTTCCTTGGCACTCATGTTACTCATTCGTCATCCTTCCTGTGATTTCGCAAGCGGATGGGCCCCGCGGTCGGTTTATTTGAACCGATAGTCAATATCGCATTGCGACAAGGTAGCGGGCAAAGGATCCAGACGATAATCGTCTGCCACCCCGGCTTATCCGACTTGGACGGACTGAATGGCACTCGGTTATTCGGCGGCGATGTACCGTTCTGGAGGCAGCTTGATGAACGACGGAGGGCGTCCGACCCTGCTCGAGGGGATAAAGGTGGTGGATCTGACGTCCATCATCTTCGGGCCCTATTGCACGCAGATCCTTGCTGATCTGGGTGCAGATGTCATCAAGGTGGAGCCTCCTGAAGGCGACCTGATGCGCCGTTCGGGCGCGCATGCCCATACCTACGGAATGGGTGCCCCTCATATGACGCTCAACCGCGGAAAGCGTTCGATCGTGCTCGACCTCAAGTCGGAAGAGGGCGCAGAGGCGATGCGTCGGCTGATTGCGTCGAGTGACATCTTTATCCACAACGTCCGGGCCAAGCCAATTGAGCGGCTTGGATTCGGCTACGAAGCGATGCGCGCGCTCAATGAACAGCTGATCTATGTGCATTGCGTAGGATATGGCAGTGACGGCCCATATGCCGACCTGCCTGCCTATGACGACGTGGTCCAAGCGGCTTCAGGCCTCACCAGCCTTCCATGCAAGGTGGATGGCAATCCCGCACCACGCTATGTGCCCAGCACCGTGGTCGACAAGGTTGCGGGGCTTTATGCGGCTTACGCTGTCATGGCCGCCTACATCCATCGCCTGCGGACGGGCGAGGGGCAGTCAGTCGAAGTCCCCATGTTCGAGGCATTCACCCAGTTCCTGCTGGAGGAACACCTGGCCGGGGCGACATTCGACCCGCCACAAGGCCAAGCCGGCTATCGCCGCCAGATCGAGCCGTTTCGTCAGCCGTTCCGCACGGCGGACGGCTACATCAGCATCGTACCTTATGGTGATGCGAACTGGATTAAGATTCTCCGATTGCTGGATGACGAGGCGTTCCTGTCCGACGAGCGCCTGTCAACGCCAGAGCTTCGGGCTGTCAACGCCGACCTGCTTTATGAGCGACTGGGGCACCTGACCGGTCGCTGGACGACCGCGCAACTCGGCGAGCTTTGCCGTTCGGCATCGATCCCCGTCATGCCGGTGCGCGACATAGCAGACATCCAGGATGATCCGCATTTGCGCGCGACGGACTTTTTCAGGCGACGCGATCATCCGAGCGAGGGCGGATATTTCGAGGTCCGTCCGCCAGTGCGTTTCAGCGCCGGTACTCCGGAACCTGGCCATGCGCCCCGGCTGGGCGAGCATACTGCCGAGATCCTCGCCGAAATCGGCATGGGCGACATGTTGTCAGCCCGCGTCGCGTCAAGCTGATGCAGGCAGAGCGCGTTCCAGTCATCGCCGCTTGTGGCGAAGTAACCGACAGGCCGTCAGAGCTTTACCATGCGCTCGAACCATTGGCGCTTATGGAAACCGCGCTGCGCCGGGCCGAGCATGCGGCAGGCGGCGCAATACTATCGGACATGGACTCGCTGGACGTCGTCAACCTAATCAGCTGGCCTTATGCTGCACCCGCTGACGCGTTGTGCCAGCGCTTGGGAATCCGGCCTGCGCGTCGACGTTATGGCGAGGTAGGGGGGGAAACACCCTTGCGCTTCATACATGAAGCAGCGGCGCGGATTGCGCGCGGAGAGTCACGGGTTGCCGCGATATGCGGTGGCGAGGCTCATCTGTCGGCGGCGCGGGCGGCACGCCACGGTGTGCACCTGCCCTGGACACCGCAGCCCACTACAGCCGCGCCATCTGTGCGTGGACAGGACACGGCAAACCCTCTCGCCAAGGCGGTGGGCGCCCATTTGCCGGTGGCAGTCTATCCATTCTATGAAAACGCAGCTGCGCATGCGTTGGGGATTTCACCTGCGCAGGCTCTTCGCGAGAGCGGAGATCTTTGGTCCGGCATGTCGCATGTGGCCGCGGCCAATCCGATGGCGTGGTACGACTATCCTTTCGCTGCCGAAGAGATCATCACTGTCGGCCCGGCGAACCGGATGATTGCTCACCCTTACCGAAAATTGATGGTGGCCAATATCGGGGTCAACCAAGGGGCGGCTATCATCCTCACCTCACTGGCGCATGCGAGGACGCTGGGCCTCGATGACGGGCGGCTTATCTTCGTGCATGGTAGCTATTCGGCCGAGGAGCCGGTCGATTATCTGCAGCGGGACGGCTTCGATCACTGCACAGCGCGTGACGTCGTGCTTGAACGTTCGCGCGCAGCGCATCCAAACGGCTTTGAGCACGTGGAGATCTACTCTTGCTTTCCCTGCGTTCCAAAGGCGGCGCGTCGCACTTTGGGCTTGGACCAGGACAATCGGTGCAGCGTAACGGGCGGTCTCACGTTCTTCGGCGCTCCGCTCAACAATTACATGAGCCATGCCGTTGCAGCCATGGCGCGCCAATTGGTCGAAAAGCCCGGCAACGCGCTCCTCTATGGCCAAGGCGGGTTCATGACAAAGCATCACGCCCTGATCGTCGGCACTTCACCGTCCGAACAATCATGGATCGCTGCTCCCACCTCCCTTGGGGATGTAGCAGCCGCGCGCTATGGTAAGTGTCCTCGCGTGGTCGCCGATCCGCATGGGGAAGGGGTGATAGAGACCCATTTGGTGATTCATGATCGCGATGGCCGCCGACGCGGCGTCGTCATGCTTCGCCTTGATGGCGGTGCGGCGCGAACGCTGGCGCTCGTCAACGACGATGAGGTGGGCGAACTGGAGCAGGAGTCCGTTTTCGCGATCGGTCGGCGCGGGCATGTTTCGACACCGTCGGACGGCATTCCAAGATGGGTCTTTGCAGCATGAGCGACGACCCCGCAATTCTTGTAGAGCATGTCGGCCATGTCGCCGTCCTGACGCTTAACCGGCCTGCTCAGGCGAACGCAGTTTCCCCTGAAATGACGGCCGAGCTGGCGCAGGCTGCGGCAGAGGTGGAGAACGATCCGCAGATCCGGTGCGCGATTCTGGCCGGCTCTGGTGAGCGGGCCTTCTGCGCAGGCGCAGACCTGGGTGCGATCGCAGCTGGAATGCGAGACCAGCTTTATACGGAGCGCGGGGGCTTCGCTGGTTTTGCCACCGCTGATCGGCGCAAGTTCTGGATAGCTTGTGTTGATGCACCGGCGTTGGCCGGAGGGCTTGAACTCGCGCTGGCCTGCGACATGATAGTGGCATCGCGCCGCGCCCGGTTCGGGCTGCCTGAAGTGACACGTGCGCTTGTCGCAGCGGCGGGTGGGCTAGCGCGATTGCCACGCGCCGTTCCGCGTAACCTTGCGCTTGAGATGATCGCGACTGGGGCCGCGATCACAGCAGAACGCGCACTTGCAGCGGGATTGGTCAATCATCTGGTCGAACCGGGCACAGCGCGCGCCAAGGCGCTGGAGATCGCTGAAGCCGTCGCGAGGAACGCGCCGGTTGCGGTGCGCGAGAGCTTGGCAATCGCACGCGCCGTGTTCGATCACGCCGAAAGTGAACTGTTGCAAATGAGCACTGCCGCTGCCCTGCGCAATTATCAGACAGAAGATTTCAAGGAAGGCCCCCGCGCCTTCCTTGAAAAGCGCAAGCCCACCTGGGTCGGCGCTTAACAAGTCAAGGAAGACGCTACATGACTGACGCACAAGATTACAGCATGACGATCAATGGCGAGGCGGTGTCCTCCGCTTCGTCGATCGATGTGGCCAATCCCGCCACCGAGGAGGTCTTTGCGCGGGCACCCGATTGCACGTCAGATCAGCTGAATCAAGCGGTGCAGGCAGCGCGTGCTGCCTTTCCTGCATGGGCCGCAACACCTTACGAGGCTCGTCAGGCGATCGTTCATTCCCTCGGGCAGGCCGTGCTCGACAACGTCGATACTTTGTCTGCGTTGCTCACGCGCGAGCAGGGCAAGCCATTGTTTGAAGCAAAGATCGAGATTATCAGCCTCGGCCGCCTGCTGCAGGCACAAAGCACCATCACCCTTCCAGTAGACATAGCAGAGGATGGGCCAGACCGGATCGTTGAGACGCACCACGTACCTATCGGCGTGGTGGCAGCCATCGTGCCGTGGAATTTCCCAATGCTGCTGACGGGATTCAAGATCGGACCGGCAATGTTGACGGGTAATACGATTGTCCTGAAACCTTCTCCTTTCACGCCGCTAACCGCGCTGAAGCTGGGCGAACTGGCCCGCTCAATCGTGCCGCCGGGTGTGCTCAACGTGGTTTGCGGGGCAGACGAACTGGGACCGTTGCTGAGCAACCATGCTGAAGTCGACAAGATCAGCTTCACCGGCTCTACTGCCACCGGCCAAAAGGTAATGGAAAGCGCGGCGGCCTCGCTCAAGCGGTTGACACTGGAACTTGGCGGAAACGACGCGGCCATCGTGTTGCCCGACGTGGACGTCGAGAAGGTTGCGGAAAAGCTGTTCTGGTCGGCGTTCGGCAATAACGGCCAGATCTGCATAGCTACCAAGCGCATGTATATTCATAAGGATATCTACGAGCCGTTGACGCAGGCCATGACTGCTTATGCTGCGCGGATTACAGTTGGCGACGGCGCGCAGAAGGGAACGCGCATTGGGCCCGTCAACAACCGACCGCAGTATGAACGCGTACGCGGCCTGATCGAGGACGCGCGCAACAATGGCTACCGCTTTCTGATTGGTGGTGGAGACCACGAGGGGCCTGGCTATTTCATCCCCGTGACGCTCATCGACAATCCCCCCGAAGACTCCCGGATCGTGGCTGAAGAGCAGTTCGGACCCGTGCTGCCACTGCTACGCTACGACACGATCGATGAGGCGGTCGAACGTGCCAACAACTGCGAATACGGCCTCGCCGGGTCCGTCTGGTCGTCTGACGACAGCAAGGCATTGGAAGTCGCGAGGCGGCTGAAGACAGGCACGATTTTCATCAATCATGACCAGTACCTTTCACCCTTCGCGGCGTTCGGCGGACAGAGAATGTCCGGACTGGGTGTAGAAGGCGGTCTGCCGGGTCTTCTCGAATATACCTACACGCAGACGCTGGTGCGAAGGAAGCCGCGCGACGCAAGCGGCGAATGACGTGACCACCAGCGCCGCACCTTCGCTGTTGAATCCGGGGTACACGCCGGCTCCGCATTGAACAGAAGTACAGTCAAAGAAGCGCAGATGGACGTGCACGTGTGTCCTTGCCGCAGCCGCGCCGTCTGATCTTGCATCACAAGTCAGGGATAAAGAATTGTGAAACTAGATTCATCGACGATGATCGAGTGCGCCTATTTGAACGGCGAGGATGTCCGACTGGACGGTGCCATCCGTATGGCACCACGCTGATGCCCCACCCCTTCATCTTCGCAAGGACCACGCCTGAAAAGCCTGCGGTCATCATGACGCCATCCATGCGGCAATTAAGCTACTTGGAACTTGAAGAATCGGCCAATCGCACGGCGCACCTGTTAAGATCACTTGGTTTGTGCCGGGGCGACAATGTCGCTCTCGTACTGGAAAACTGCCTGGAAATCTTCTGTATAGCGTCTGCCGCCGACCGAGCGGGACTGTACATTACAACCATTTCAACTCATCTGTCGCCAGACGAAATGGAGTACATCATCCGGGATTCCGGAACGAAGGCAGTCATCACCTCGGATCGCGCCGGTGACGGGGTGCGGCATTTGGCGCCGCGTCTCGATGATTTGCCACTGTTCATGATCAAGGATGCGGAGCTTCCGTTTCGTGACTGGTCGGTTGAAGCTGCGCAATTCCCCACCACGCCAATCGCGGATGAATCGGCCGGCGGCTATATGCTCTATTCCTCTGGTACGACGGGGCGGCCCAAGGGGGTCAAGCGCCCCTTGCCGGACAGGGGCATTTTGACGCAACCGTCGATCTCCCCGCTGTTCACGCAGATCTATTGCGCCGATCAGGACACAGTCTATCTTAATCCGGCGCCCCTCTATCATGCCTCGCCCCTGGGCTGGACTATGATGGTCCATCGCGTCGGCGGGACTGCCGTCGTTATGGAACAGTTCGATGCCGAGGAAGCGCTTAAGGCGATCGAGCAATTTCAGGTCACCATCGCCCAGTTCGTCCCGACGCACTTCAATCGCCTGTTGCGGCTGCCGGACGACGTGAAAGCGGGCTATGATGCCTCTTCCCTCAAATGCGTATTCCATGCCGCCAGCCCTTGTCCTATTCCCGTTAAGGAAGCGATGCTCGCTTGGTGGGGCCCGATCATTCACGAGTTTTACGCGGGAACCGAAGGTAATGGCATCACTGCAATCGGCCCGGACGAATGGCTGAGCAAGAAGGGTTCAGTCGGTCGGGCCATTGGCTGCCAGGTCTTTGCCTGCGGCGAGGATGGGGAGCCACTCGCCCGCGGTGAGGAGGGGTTGATCTATTTCGCCGGGGGATCTGTCTTTGAGTATCACAACGATCCAGACAAAACGTTGGAAAGTCGTAACAAGCGCGGCTGGTCGACACTGGGCGACGTGGGCCGAATTGACGAGGAAGGCTTTCTTTTCCTTACCGACCGGAAAAGCTTCATGATCATTTCAGGTGGTGTGAACATATACCCACAGGAAATTGAAAATGTCCTGATAGATCATCCCAAGGTTAATGATGTTGCGGTCATTGGAGCACCAGACGACGACATGGGGGAGAAGGTTGTCGCAGTGGTCGAGCCTGTAGATCCGACTACGGATTGTGCAGATCTTGCTGAGGAACTGCGTTTATTTTGCCGTGCAAATATCAGTAGTGTCAAAGTTCCACGACAGTTTGATTTTGTTGAATCTCTTCCACGCCTGCCCACCGGAAAGCTCCACAAGCGTGTATTGCGAGACCGTTACTGGAGAAAGTGATCGGGAGCGTCATTGTGTATCATACCAAGGTGCAGTGATCCTGACCTATGAGGACGGCATTCAGACGGTTCTCGGC